>SKQZ01000153.1 GCA_007118765.1 Candidatus Hydrogenedentota bacterium | reverse complement strand
TTCGTCGTGAGCCTGTGAAGATTGCGCCAGAGCAGGTGTTTTGCGCAGGCCGCCGGCTGACAGCGTGTTAGTACACGTCGAAGTCGGCGGACAAGCAAAGCGCCTGATATGGTGTAAGATTTGCAGGCACAACAGAAATCTTGTGAAATATGCGGGCTAGGCAAAGAGAAGAAGGATGAAACCAGTAACAACCACAGATCTGTGCTTATTACTGTTGGCGGGATGAGGAGTTTTACTACCGATGACGCAAACGCAATTGTACGAGAAAGCAATTTAAGGCCTCAAGGCGGCCGAGTCAGAAGTTGCGCGGTTTTATGCGCTCAGCGCTGCAGCCAAGTTGAGCTTCGTTGTTGGCAAAACCGATGACGCCCGGCAATACGTTGGCGGGTTCTTGAGAAAGCGGGTACAGGCACCGCTCGTTCCTCGCGTAGCCAGTCCCCGTTTTCTATATACTTCCTTACTCTGAGAAAGCGGGTACAGGCACCGCTCGTTCCTCGCGTAGCCAGTCCCCGTTTTCTCCCTGCGATTACCCTTGGAGAAAGCGGCTCGAAACCGCTTCTACGTTATACCGGCCCCCACCGTCATTGGGAGAAAGGGGTGGGGCTGGTGCGGTGCGGTGTGGTGTGTGGGGGTGACGGTCTGGTCTGTGTATGTCAATGGGCGGGCTATTGCGCTGCGAAGACCAGTACCAGTTCGCCTGTTTGTGTGCGCAGCCCGCCGATGCGTGCTTTTTCGCGGGACAGGAGCAGGGTTGTTTGCAGGATTTTTTGCGGTTTCTCTTCGGGGTCTTTCGGGGCGAGTTCCACGGCGACGGCCACCCGTGCACGGTTGTCGTCGTCGCGGTCAACATACCGCAGAATGAGGGTATAGCGGTCTTTCATCGGCACCCGTGTGTCGGTTCCCGCCGCGAGCCGCACCGTTTGCCGCCGCACGGTGTGCCATGTATCAAACCGCAGGTCTTCCAGGGCATCGCGCACGGCCTGTGCGCCGGCGTCAAATGCGGGGGTTTCGCGTCCTTCCACGGCGCCTTCCACCACCCAGTATTGAAGGGATAAAGGCGTATGGTCTGCTGTCCCGCCAAAGTTTAATAGGAAAAGAACGCAAAGTCCGGTTGTGGTTACCACAGATCAGCCTCCGGCATTGTCACCCATACCGTTGTCATGCCCTCGGGCGCGTCGTACCAGTCCACGGCAACGCCATCGAGTTCCGTGTGCGCCGACTCCACTTCGGTGGCTTTGATGGGTTCGTTGGGGCGCGCGAAAATCGCCAGCAGCGACAGCACCAATACCAGCGCCGCCGCAGAGAGGGAGGCGAGCGCCCAAAGTCCTCGTGCATTGGGCGCGGGCGCTTCGATACCGTCGCGAATGCCCGCCATAAACGCGCCGAATTGGGCGTCACTGATTTCCGGCGCCTTGGCGGCGGCCTGTGCGCCTTCGCGCAACCGCGCTATGGTTTGCCGGTATGCCTGTAGTTCCGCCGTTTCCAGCGCGGCGGGATCGCGGGGGGCATGGGCGGGTTCATTGTCCGCCATTGCCGCGGTCTGTTTGAGTTTTCGCCGCATCCACATGTCCGCTGTCTCCTTACTGTTGCTCAAGCAGGTGGCCCAGCATCGCCTGTAACCGTTGCCGGGCGTTGAAAAGTCTGCTCATAACGGTGCCAACGTTGCACTGCATCACCGCCGCCATCTCCTGATAGGACAGGCCTTGATATTCGCGCAAGACAAAGGCCAACTGCTGTTTGGGCGGCAGTTTGCGCACCGCCGCGTCAATGGCTGCGCCCAGTTCGTTTGCAGTGGCCGTGTCCGACGGGATGTCGCCCGATTCCGCGTCCGGCGGTTGGAGCGCATCGTCATACGATGTTGTATGCAACCGTTTTTTCTTCAAATGGTCTTTACAGTGGTTTGATGCAATGCGCATCAGCCACGTTTTGAACCCGGCATCGCCGCGAAAGCGATGGAGCGCACGCCATGCCTTGATAAACACGTCTTGTGCCAGGTCCCATGCGTCTTCACGGTTCCGCGTGAAGTAAAAGCACAGGGCGTATACTTCGTTGCGGTACCGTCGCACCAGCGATTCAAATGCTTCGGCGTCGCCTTCGCGTGCGCGTTGGGTCAACGCCATGTCTTCGACGGCGGCGTCCGTTGTTTTCTCGGGCATAGGCTTTCCTTCCTAGCCCGGATATTTCACCGGCTTTCTGTTGCGCCTGCGCATCTTACACCATCTCAGGCACTTTGCTTGCTCGCCGTCTTCGACGTGTAATAACACGCTGTCAGTCGGCGACCTGCACAAAAGCACCCGATCTGACGCAACCTTCGCAGGCTCACGACGAAATCCTGTGAAATACCCGGACTAGCCGGATATAATACACCATTACATCCGCCGCCTGAAACCGCAATGAGACAATTATTGTGCGCCACAACAATGCTCGCGGCGGTTCATGCGCTTATGCAACGAATAAGACGTCCATCACGCCTGATTTATTCATTTTTATTTTTGCGGCGAAAAACGGGCATGACTCCGTGCTGGTTTATCCGCTATACTTGCCGTGTAAAGGCATTGTTTTCTCAATGGCGACGGTCGCGGGCGCTGTCGGCAACCGGCAACAGCAGTTGAAGCGCCCTGCGCATGAAAGCGCTTTTCGCGGCGTTTGTGGCTGAGGCGGCGATGCACATGACGCCATGACGCTTGCGGCCGGCAACCGTTCTTTCCGGTTTCTTTGACACGCCCGAAAAGTCTTGTGTAGAATGTGGCATGCTGGCGTGTCTTGCCAGGTACCTCAACAAGGGCTGATTCGTGTCTGATATAAACATAAACATTATTGTGCTGCAGTACCTGTGTTTGCTTTTTTCGTTAAGCTTTCACGAGGCGTCTCACGCCGCCATGGCGAATTACTGGGGGGATCCCACGGCGCGACTGATGGGGCGCATGACGCTGAACCCCGCCAAGCACGTGGATGTGATGGGCACGGTCATCCTGCCGCTTTTTGCGATGATCAGCGGTTTCCCGCTTTTTGGCTGGGCCAAGCCGGTGCCCTTTAATCCGCGCAACCTGCAGGATCTGCGGCGCGGCCCGGTGTTCATTGCGCTTGCGGGCCCCGGCTCAAACTTGCTGCTGATTCTGGGGGCTGCAATTGTGCTGCGCGCCTTGGCCGCCCTGTTGAATGTGCTGCCGGAATCGCCCGCCCTGCTGTTGTTTATACAAACCTTTTTCTTTCTCGCGCTGATCAACGCCATCCTGATGTTGTTCAACCTTATCCCCCTGCCGCCATTGGACGGGCATCACGTGCTGGAGTTCTTTTTGTCGTCCGAGGCAAAAGAAAAGTTCCGGCGCATCGGGCCGTTCAGCATCATTATTCTGTTTGTGCTGGTGTTTCAGTTTCGCATTCTGGAGACGCCCATGCAGTTGTTGATGGGCGGCTTTCGGTTTCTGGCCTTTTACGGCACGCCCCTGTGGCAATGACAACGGTGCTCAGCGCATTTCCTGGCCGCCTGTTACGTTAATGGCCTGGCCGGTCATGTAACCCGCCGCGTCGCTTGCGAGGAACACCACCACATTGCTTACATCGCGATACTCGCAGGCGCGTTTCATGGGCACCTGATCAATGTACTTCTGACGGACCGCCTCCTCGCTTATCCCCTGGTTCCGCGCATATTGCTTAAACAGACTGTTTACCCACAGCGGCGAGTTAAGCAGGTTGCCCGGACACACGGCATTCACGCGTATGCCCGCTTCCGCGAATTCAAGCGCCAGACTTTGTGTTACTCCGATACCGCCAAACTTGGCCGCGGCGTAGGCGGCGTTCTTGAAACTGCCTTTCTTGCCGGACTTCGAGTTGATTTGAATGATGCAGCCCTGTTTGTTGGGCCGCATCACCCGCGCCGCCTCGCGTGCACACAAAAAGTACCCGGTAAGGTCCACGTCAATCACCTTGCGCCATGCGGCGGGATCAAGTTCAATTGAATCGCCGGAAATCAGTATGCCTGCGTTGCAGACCATGATATCCAGTCCGCCCAACCGTGCCGCGGCGATGTCAATGGCTGCGCGCACGCGATCCGCATCCGTCACGTCCACCGCGTCGCTGGTGACGGCCCTTTCGGTGCGTTCGCTGATGTCCGCCGCCGTGGCGTCGGCACGCTCCTGGCTAACATCCCAGATAACCACATCGCAGCCTTCCTCGGCCAGATGTTCCACCAGCGCCGCGCCCAAACCTTGTGCGCCGCCCGTAACGATTGCCTTCTTGCCTTCCAATAGGTGCATGTAACCGATCCTTGTTATTTTCTTTGTTATCGTCGAAAAATGGCTAGTGGCATGTGTTGTTGCATGCCATTGCCACAAAAGCGCGTTCCCGGTTGCCGCGATTATTTGAGGGGACGCTTCTCCGTCTGCCGGTAGTGTACTTGACCGGCCTTTTTTAACGCAAGGCGGTTGCCGCGCGCGCTTGTGGACAAAGGGCTGTATTTTAGCGGCTTGTCTTCAAAATGCTCGGACGGGTGAACCGCTTCCTTCTGCTCGTGATTGTGGGCGGACTTATGATTACAAGTGCCGTGTCGCTTGCTCATGCAGCGCTTGAAGCGCCTTGTCTTCAGGCATAAAAGCCCGTATGCGGTCGAGCAACGAGGCAACACGGTCGTATTCCTCCCACCGCAACAGGCGCGGCCCCAGCGCAGTCATTATCTCGCGCAAATAATACTTGGCATTGTGATTGTCGGGGTCAATTTCCAGTGAGGCGATGAAAGCGTCAACGATATTGTCGGTATACATTGCGCTGCTGTAATGTTGATGGAGTGCGATCATATCCTGCTTGCGCGACTCATACCGTAGTGCAACAGCTTTTCTCCCCTCGCTGTCAATGCTTTCCGGCGCGATAGCTTCAACAGGATGTGTCATGAGCGGCATGAGGGCTTCCAGTGATGCGGGCACTTGTTCCGCATAGACCAGACGTGGCGCAACAAACTCCGCCCACGGCCGGTCGTCAGACAGCACCTTTGCGCCGTGTGTAAAGGCATCCAGCCCGGATTTGTCAAGCAGGTAACAGGCCATTATTTCGACCACATCGCCCAAGCCCGCATCTTCAAGGGCGTCGCGCAAGGCGGGGATGTCAATCTGTTCACGGGCCCGCTGATAGTGCATCTGCAGCGGCTGATCAGAACCAACCAGAAATATATCGGCGTTGATGAAGAAGGCGCAGTATTCGGGAAATACCGAGATGAAGGTGCGCGCCAGGGCACGCACCAGTTCGGGGTCGTTGCTGTGCAGCGGAATCCATTGGGATACAACGCCGCCCGATTTCAGTCGGCTCAGGCAAAGTTCATAATACTCTCTGGTATAGAAAGAAGAAACGCCCGCAAGCGCAAGCGGCATGGGCGCAAAACTGATGACATCATAGCGCCTGTTTGCGCGGAGCAGGAAATTGCGTCCGTCGTCAATATGCAGTTGCACCTTCGGATTGTGCAGAACGCGCAGGTTGTCCCGTTCAAACAGCGGCGCCGCCTCGATAACTTCGGCTGAAATCTCGACCGCGTCTATCAGGTCGTAGTCCTGTAATGCCAGGATGCCGCTGGTTACCCCGGAACCGAAACACATAAACAAGACATCATGGTGGTCACGTCCGAACAGCAGCGGCAAGATGCCGTCAAAGCGGTTGATTCTCACGCCGCGCTCAATTGATGCCGTGGCTTGCACCCGGTTAATCCAGAGTATGCGGTCACGTCCTTCGGTGGCCGTTTCGGGTTCGGATACCACCACCGTGCCCTCAGCGCCTTCACGAAAAAAGATCACCCGATGGTCTTCGGGAACATAGCCGACATTCAAGGCAAGGCTCACATCGTTCGGCGCATTGTACAAGGCAACGCCATAAAATGCCGCCAACGCAAGACCGGCAACCGTCTTGCGCAACATCGGCGTTTGGTTGCAACACCACAAAAGGGCGAGTCCCATGCAAAACAACAGTCCTGAAATCAGGAGAATGCCGGTGTGTGCGCCCAGTTTGGGGAGCAGCAGGAATCCCCCGAAGATGGCGCCGCATACGCCGCCGAAGGTGTTGGCGCCATAAACATGTCCCACGGCGCGACCGGTGCGTGCGTTGGCTGCACTTCCGTAGGCGCGAATGATTAGCGGGAATGCCAAACCAAACAGGAACGTCATGGGGAACAGCGTAAGAAAGCAAAGAAGGAAGGTGTTGATGGTGACAGCCGTCCATTCGCCGCGGAAGCGGTGATTCATGGCGATGAATCGTTCGGGGAGCGTGGCCGTCCAGATAATCAGAACAATCACGCACAGCGCCAACACCATGAGTATGACGCCTGCGAGCGCCTGTCTTCTTTGGATGCGTTCGGCAATGAGAGCGGCACACGCGCCGCCTGCGGCAATTCCGCACAAGAAGGCAGTCAGCATGGTGGTGTATGCGTACGTAGTGCCCAGGAAGACAATGGTCAGCAGCCTGGTCCATATCACCTCCAGTGCCAAGCCGCTGAACCCGCATGTCACTGTTGCCCCGAGCAGCAGTGTTGGCGCCGAGGGAGCAGGGCATCGCGATAAGGTTTCCGCTGTTTGCCAATCGGACATCGGCGCCGTTCCGTCCGGCGCCAAGCCTGTGTCGGAACTGCCTGCAAGGGGCTCGAAACGGGTGGAAAGGCACAACGCGGCAGCGCCTGCCAACAGGTTGAGCGTGACCCCGGCAAAAGTGGCGCGGGTATACCCCAGAAACGCAATCAGTACGAAGCCTGCCAGAAAACACCCTGTTACCGCGCCAAAAGTATTTGCCGCATAAAGGGCGGCAATGCGTCCGCCCGGTGCGCGGTGATTGCCTGTTACAAAGCGCGATAACAGGGGCAACGTAGTGCCCATTAGCGTTACCGGGATAAACAGGAGCGCCATGGTCAGCAACGCCCGCAAGACGATGCCCGCGAGACGGGTGAAGTCGAAAAACCGCAATGCCATTATCGCCGGCGCTTCAAATGCAGGCAGCGCCAAGATAAACAATGCCGCCCAACATCCGATAATGCATTGGAAGAGACCGTACCAACGCAACGGATGGCGAGTACGGTCGGCGAACTTGCCGCCAATAAGACTGCCCACGCCCAAACCAAGAAAGAATATGCTGAGCACCGTGCTTATGGCATAGGCGGTCGTGCCGAAAAGAAGCGTGAGTTTGCGCGTCCACACAACCTGATAAACCAAGCCTGCCGCGCCTGAAACGAAAAAAACAGGCAAAACGCTAAGCAGTTTGTAATCAGGGTGCAGCACCTTCTTGCATATATCATACCATGCAGGTATAAACATACGGGACGCCTCCGCATTACGCCATAGTTATGCCATCTACAGCCATTATAGCAATAGCGCGCATACTAAGATCAACGCGCTGTATTGTGGTTGCGAGTTATCACCGCCTGACGGCGGCGATTCATCTAATGAAACTCGCATCACAGCAACACAATCGTCTTTGCGAGGAGGGCGCAAGCCCGACGCGGCAATCTGGGACATGAGATCGCGTCGCTGCGCTCGCGATGACGATGTAATGAGATCGCGTCGCTACGCTCGCGATGACGATGTAATGAGATCGTGTCGCTGCGCTCGCGATGACGATACCTTTATGTTGTGGGTATTAAGCATGTTACAAAGAGAGTTTTAGTAAGGTGGGG
>SKQZ01000240.1 GCA_007118765.1 Candidatus Hydrogenedentota bacterium | reverse complement strand
CGTTTCAACATCCAACCCGATTTCGTGTGCCCCATGCAGCTGTTCGCAGGCTTCGCGAAACGCGGTCTCATCGTCAATATGGCGTACCTTCAGCTGCGGTTTATACACGCCGCCTTTCTTGACAACAACAATATCCGTGGAATCATCGGCATGATGCGCCACCGTGGTGATGGCATCCACCGTCATTGTGTCCAGCGCGCTTCTCACCATGCTTGCCCCATCGTGGACGGCGGCAAACAAGTCGTCCCGTCTTGTAAGCACAATAAACCGTCCCCCGGGCTTCAAGCGCTCATAAGCGTCCTGAAGTTCCGTTGCCGCTGCCTCGCCGGCCTGTTCCTGCTCCAAGCCAAGGGGGTAAAGCACCACATCAAACAGAGGCGGAATCTTTTTGGAAGCAGCGAACTTGTTCTTGTTTGCTCCCGGCACGTGCGTTTCCGTGGCCGCATAGTATTTGAATTGCTGCTGATGCAGCCAATTTGCCATGACATAATCATGATCGTGACAGCAGAGAATGTCGTCTTTCTTTTGTAACAGCCCCTCTTTCAGCAAGGCGGCCATGAGAGCTGACTTCATAGGATCAAGGCTTTCCAGAAAATTTCAGGCGGCCTACGAACACATGGCCGCACGGTTCATGACGCATTAGACCCCCGCACCCAACTGATCGATCATGGTTATCATTGGCAGAAACAGGGCAATAAACAAGGCGAGCACGCCAACACCGACAACAATGGTAAAGATGGGCTGGAGCGCCTCGCCAAGTCCGGCCACGGCTATCTTCACCTCTTCTTCGTAAATATCCGCGACCTGCTCCGCAATCTGATCTACCCGGCCCGCTTCTTCGCCGGTGACAAACATATCTATTACCACAGACGGTATCACCCCCGATGTACGCATGGGCTCCTCGAAACCGCCGCCCATTTCCACCGAGTCCCGCATGGCTTGCAGCGATTCGGCGACCGCACTGTTATGAATGGCGTTGCGCGTTAATTCGAGGGTTGCCATCATGGAAAGGCCGCTGCGCAACATCAGGCTCATGGTGCGGCACATTTCGACAATGGCGTTCTTGTGAACGATTTGCCCCAGAATGGGGAGTTTCAGTTTTGCATAATCGGCCGCGAGACGCCTCACGGGATTGCGAATATACCAAAGGTAATAGACCAAAAGTATTGCCGCGATTACCGCAATCGGCACCCACCAACCAACACGTATCAATGCAGACAGGTTAATGAGCAACTCGGTTCCCCAGGGCGTTTCCAAATCAGCCCGCTGGAAGAAGTCGGCGAACACGGGTACGACGAAAACCGTGATAACAAACAATGCCGCCACACACGCAATAACCAGCAATATCGGGTAAATCATGGCGCCTCGCACACGCTTGCGAAGCAATTCACGCTCTTCCCGGTAATCCACCAACCTGCGGAGTACCGTGGTCAATGTACCGCTGGCTTCACTGGCTTTGATAAGGTTCACAAACACGGTGTCAAAATAGCGTGGATGCCGGTCGAAGGCCTGCCACAACGCGTTGCCCCCTTCCACAAACAGGGCGATGTCGTTGATAAGACCACGCACGGCATGGCGCTCACTGCGTTTGCCCAGGGCTTTCAGCGACCGCAGAATAGGCGTGCCCGCCTCCAAAAGCATGATCAACTGGCGCAGGAAAACGGTAATATCGCTGTAACGCACGCTTCCGGCCGCAAAAAAGCTGGGCCGCGCGGCGGGCCTATCGGCATCTTGACCTACGATTTCTTCGCTTGGGGATGCATCGCCGGTTGCCTCGCTGCCTGTCAAGTTCACACGCTTGACGCGCTTTTTCCCTTTTTTTGTTTCTTCCGATGAGTCTGCCATAAAACCGGCTCCTTTATTCTTGTTCCAGAACAAGCATCATTGAACAACTCATTCCTGATTGTCCGGCGCATCCCCGGTAAATCTGCGCCAGAACACCGTATCGCAACCATCCGCGTCACCAAGCATCACGGCTTCCACGGCGTGCGTTGCAAGGGTGCGCATTTGACCGGGAACGGCCTGCTGCACCCGGGCTGTGCTCACCAGATGAAAGGCGCGATTCGGGCCCGGCCACGACGGTCCGTCCGGGAAAAACCCCTGCCAACCGTCTTGGTCAAGGTGCGCAACAGCCACCCGCGCCTCTGCCGTGTATGCCGTGAGCGCCGTCGGGGTATTGGTTTCAACATCATATCTGCCGTCATACAACGGGTACAAGAATACATACGCGCCATCCGGCGATCTGTCGGCAGCCAGAGAAGCGGCAATGTTCCCTGCTGCGCTGTTCACGCCTGCGGCCGCATATTGCCGCGCCCGCATTTGTCGAATACGCATGTCGCTGTCGTCGAGCTCAATGGACATGAACCGCATATAAGACGCGCCCAACACGGAAAACAAGGCCAGCAGAGAAATGGCCAGAAACAGCGCCACTCCGCTTGCATGGGCGCGGCGCCGCATCCGCCTTATTCTTTGTATTCTGTTACCTGATCGTTTCATAAGTTGTTTCGTGAATTGATGTGTATGGGAAACGTTGCGGAACGGGCCAGCTGCCGGTCCGGACGCTGCTGGTCCATCATGGACAAACTTACCCGGACAAGTACCGGCGATTCGGGCGCATCCCAATGATCATGCCAGTTGCTCCCGTCATAATAACGGATGCGCATGCCCGCAATATCGGTTGCCACGACGGATATATTGCCGCGGGAAGCGTCTTCTTCGTCCAATGCAACTGCGGTGCGTAACAACTGCGTGGTGTGATTGGTTCGTTCAATGGCATATCGGATGCGCATGCGCTCGTGTTGCTCCGTCACGGGATTAAAAATCTCCACGGGGAAAGCAATGCTGTCGTCTTCAAATACAACACGCCAGTGCTGCACCATGCCCGAAGTTTCGTCATGACGTCCCTCAAAATCGGTGTCGGAAACCGCTGCAGACAAGGTATTTTCGAAATCATCGGCAAACGACGAAAAGGCGAGCGTGGCGGCCTTGTTCAAACTCATGATCGCCTGCAAGTCATTCCAGTGCATGGTAATCCGAAACAAACCGGTAAGGCCGATGGTGGAGACGACGGACAGCACACTGAGGGTCACCAGCAACTCTAGCAGTGTAAACCCCCTGTGTTGTTTGCCGGCGCGCTGCATCATGGGTCCTCCGTTCCTTTCTCGTAAGGCGCGGGCACAGCCTGTCGCGCAAGACTCGAAGTCAGCGCCAGCGAACGTTGTCGTCCGCGACTCTGCCAGCCTACTGCCACCGTAATCTCGTACGCAGATGCATCCGTGGTGGGCAGACGTCCCCAAGCCTGCCAGTACATGCGGCGGTAGATTGCTTCATTGCTGGAACGGACATTGGGCGCTATCAGTTTTACGTCAGGTTGGGGGCTGCTTCCGCTGAAGGGCAGTTGGACGTCTGGTTCGGTAATGGGAAACCATGCGGTGGCATCGTTATCCACATGCCACGCAAAACTGTCGGGCGCCGTCAACAGCGCAGCCAATTGGGCTTCGGCCACTTCTGCGGCCAATAGCTTGTGCCGGGCCTCATCAGCCAGATGAACACTGAAACCGTATAAAGCGACCAACCCCGCCAACGCCGCAGCAAGCACCGTCAACGCCACGATCAGCTCTATTAACGTGAAACCGGCGCAACGCCTGATATGCGCAGCCGATATTGTATGCGTGTGTTCCATAATATCTCGTTTTCGGTACACAGCCGTGAATGTTCACAAGTGCCGGGAAGCCCTGACCAGTAGGGCAAGACAATGTCCATATACTATACAAAAAGCGGAAAAATTTCAAATGATGCCGAACGTGTTGACAGTATGCAGGCGTATGCACGTATAATGGAACACCATAACAATTTTGTTTGGTTTTATTGCAAATAGCGAACATGCCGCCGCAACAAGCAGGCAACCCGGCGGGCGGTGTTGCTGTCTGCGCCGTGCGTAATAACACACGCAAACCGCCGTCAGCTTGGAAAATCAGGAGCAATATAATTCATGGCATTATTACAGCCTCCCGTTATCATGGGGCAATCCACACACCGCGTTCAGAGCCTACCCGTCGCGCTGCTGCTTTGCGCCGTTGTCTTCAGCGGATGTGCCACACTGCCCGGCAACACCCAATCGGCAGTGCTTTCTGCCAAGAACGCCGTGTATCCGGCATTGGTGCATATACGCCCGGTGAAAGAAGTTTACATAGCGGGCCAGCGGCGCGAGGTGCCCACCATCGGAAGCGGTTTTATCATTACCGAGGACGGGTATATCATCACGAATGAACATGTCGCAGGTGACAGTAGTGTGGTGTGGTGTGTACTGAGCGACAATACCGAGCTTGAAGCGCGGGTGATAGGCGCCGACGCGGACACGGACATTGCCGTGCTGAAAGTGGAAGCGTCGTCTGCATTGCCCACGGTGAGGCTGGGCAGCTCGGCACGGCTGGAATCGGGCCAAATGGTCCTGGCCATGGGAAGCCCGCACGGTCTGGCACGGAGCGTTTCGCTGGGCATTATCAGCGTTCCCGACCGTTATCTGGGTGATGCGGACGGATTGATCGCCCCCTATAACAACTGGGTGCAAACGGATGCGGCCATTAACCCCGGCAATAGCGGCGGCCCACTGGTCAATTTGCGTGGCGAAGTTATCGGCGTCAATTCGCGGGTACTCAGTGGCGCGGAGAATGTGGGCTTTGCAATCCCCATAGACATCGCCCGCGAGGCTGCCGAAGCAATTATGGAGGAAGGGCGCGTGCGGCGCAGTTGGCTGGGGCTCCGCTTTCAGCAAATGGGCGCCAAAACCGACGACCCGACGGTGCGCGGTGTTGTTATTTCCGACGTGTCCCCCTATTCGCCCGCACGCGAAGCAGGGGTGCGGCCCGGTGATTTGCTGGTGGCCATTGATGATGTGTCGGTGGATGCCCGATTTGAAGAGGAATTGCCCGCCGTGCGCAAGGCAATCGCCGACCTCCCCATTGGGAAAACGACGGTGTTGCAGTTGAAACGGGATGGCGAACCGCTGGAAATGGACGTGATTACGGAGGAGAAAATCGCCACACGCGGCGGCCAGACAGAGTTTCAAGAGTGGGGATTCACCGTGGCCGAGATGACGCCGGAACTGGCCCGGCGCGCACAACTGCCGGAACGTACCGGCGTTTTGGTGTCCGGGAGCATGCCGGGCAGCATCGCCGCAGCGGCGGGACTTGAACAGGGCGACATCATCCTTGAGGTGGATGGCGAACCGATTCATTCCCTTGCCGCTTTTACGCTTGCCTACGAAAGCATTTTGGAATCGGGGCAACCGGCGACCATGTTGTTTGTGAAGCGCGGCGCCGTCACCCGCTTTGTCTTGGTAAAAACCGGGGCGGAAGACGCGCCTGCTTTGGAAAAGGAAATCATTGATCATGTTGATTAAGCGATTCATTGTCGCGCTGACATTGGTTGTTGTGTTGCCGACGGGCTTGGTCTCTGCCGACAATTTTAGTCAGGACATGCTGCAGACGGCCCATGAACGCCTGCATGAGGCGGTGTGCGTGCTGACCTTCACCCAAGAGGCAACCGATCCGCGCACCGGCGAACAACAACGACAAGATGGCAATGCCGTCGCCCTGTTGGTCTCGTCCGACGGACTTTTGTTGTCCAACGGACACCTGCAACTCGAACATATCCGATCTTTCAATTTTCGGGTGTATGTGCGCCGGAACGGCGAGGAACAACACTATCCCGCCGTCATGCTGGACAAGCCGGACGATATCAACATCACGTTGCTGCGCATTCAATCAGACACCCCGCTCGATCTGCCCTATGTCCGTTTTCAGCGCGGAAGCGCGTTGTCCTTGGGCGAGCCTGTCGCGGTGGTCGGCGTGATGGGTGAAAACCTTGATTTTGAGCGCAGCATTCAAACAGACCGCGTCGCGGCAATGCTCGACACGCCCCGCACCACCTATTGTCTGACAAACCCGTTGCGGCTGGGATTCATTTCAAGCCCCGTGGTAAACCTGCATGGGGATGTCGTGGGCGTGGTGGGCGTAGACCTTGATCAGGAGGAAGGAGGCGGTATATTGGCACGACCCGGGCATCCGCTGGTGTTTCAGACGGATTTGTTTATTGAACACGTGGAATCGCCGCCCGACGTCTCGCCCGTGAGCTTGCGCACGGAGGAGGCGTGGCTCGGGTTGTTTACCCAACCCCTGAACGAGGACTACGCGGCGTATTGGGATATTGAAGAGCCGGGCGGATTGATTGTGAGCACGGTGGTGCCCGATTCTCCCGCAGCACGGGCAGGCCTGACGCCCGGGGACATCATTCGTTATTTCAATGATACCCCTGTATACGCCATACACGACAGAGAAGTGTTTTCCTTTACAACAATGATCCGCGAGTCCGAACCCCACTCCACCGTGACACTGGGCATCCTCCGCAATGGCGAAGAGGAAACCGTATCGGCCACCTTGGGTGTGCGACCACGCACGGCGCGTGATGCGGAAGAGTTTACCGACGAAACATTCGGATTGGTGGTGCGCGAAATTACGCGCGACCTGCGCATCTTGCTGAACATTGGCGATGAGGTGGACGGCGTGATTGTGGGACGCGTCATATCCGGCAGCCCCGCACACCTTGCGGGCATCAGACCCGGTGTTATCATTATGGCCCTGGGCGATTATACCGTGGCCGATCTGGATGATTTCGAGTCGGCTGTGAACCAACTGGAAGAAAGCAAACCCAACGAAGTCACCGCCTTCGCCCGTGTGGGCGCCACCACAGGCTTCTTCCGGATGCGGCCCCGCTGGTAGAATGAATTGGACATGCCACACATAAACACACTGATAATGGGCATCGCCGCCGTGGCGCTTTGCATGGCGGTTGCTGTGTCCGGGTGTACACGCGCCCCGGACGACATGATGTTAAAAGAGGCCTTTCTGCTTTGTGAAGACCTGCAATATGAGGCCGCGCTGCCGTTAATCCGTGCCTATCTGACACAAAACCCACGCAGTACCGTCGGACATTATCTGCTTGGGAAATACTATCAACACCGGGACGAACCGGCATTGACCCTTGCCAAAGGACAGTTTGACATGGCGCGCCATTTGTTCGATGTTGACGGCGACCTCAGTATTCTGGAAGAGGTAATGACTGCAAGGGAGTATCAGGCGACATTGCACTGTGATTCGGCCTTGGTGCTGTTGCGCACCACCATTGAAGCAGAAGAGGCGGGTGTGCCCCAACAGGCGGCGCTTCCCATCTTGCGCGCGGCCCGCGACCATGCGCGCAAAGCCCGCTATTTCAACCCGCAATCCGCCTTCATTGTGGACTTGGCAAACACGCTTGAAACCATGGTGGACGCCATCAGCGAGCCAACACCGCCGGAAGATGAACCTGCACCTGCACCGGAGCTGCCGTCCCCCGGCGCATGGGAGATATAGCAAACCATTCACAGCATACGGTCACAAGACCCTGCCGGTGCCGTACAGCCACAGAAGACAATACGATGCGCCTGGATGTGGAGCGTGGTTTGTGTTTTGACGCGGTGGGGGTCGGCGGGTGATGCGAGGGCGTTGTGTGGGCGGGCTATAGGGCTTGTTCGGCGGTGTTGCGCAGGCGCAGCAGTTTCGGGTCGTTTGGCATGAATGCCAGGGCACGGTCGAGGAGCGATATGGCCTTCTCGGCTTCCTCCCATCGGAGCAACCGGTCGG
>SKQZ01000395.1 GCA_007118765.1 Candidatus Hydrogenedentota bacterium | reverse complement strand
GTTGTCCATCAGTCGGCGCGGCAACATTACGGACACATCCCTCGTTTGGTGTGTGTTGCTTCGCTGCCTCCGACAAGCACATGCTACCACACTGTTCCCGGCACGCTCAATAGGGGTTATTGCGCCAAGTCCAGCGCCATTTGTTTCGCTTTCTTGATGTCCATCTTGCCAGTGCCCAGCACCGGGATTTCATCAATGTGGTAGAAGGCGTTGGGACGCGGCCGCCAGAGGTTGGGCAAGTCGCAGTCATTCAACCGGTCTTTGAGCGTTTGCAATTGCGCATCGTCAAGCGTGTGCAGCACGACGAGCCGCTCACCCCGTGTTTCGTCCGGCACCCCGGCGACAACCAGGGCCTGATCAGTGAGTTCAAGGATGGTATGCAAACACTCTTCGACACGGTTGTGCGGGATCATTTCGCCGCCAATCTTGCTGAACCGGGCCAATCGGTCCGTGATCATGATGAACCCGTCCTCGTCAAGGGCCGCAATATCACCGGTGGCGTACCACCCGTCCCGCAGCACATTTTCAGTGCGTTCGGGGTCGTTGAGGTAGCCCGCCATAATGTTGGGGCCCTTCACCAACAGCAGTCCCGCTTCACCCACGGGCAGCTCTTCCCATGTATTGGGATCAACCACCTTCACCAGTTGATAGGGAAACGGCTTGCCGATGGTGCCGTGTTTACAATACTGCACGTAAAAGCCCGGCGATTCGGAATCATAGATGTTGGCGGAGACGACCGGCGCGCATTCCGTTGTGCCGTAGCCTTCCATGGGTTCCACGTCGAATTTGTCGCGGAAAGCGATGCGGATGCGCTCCGGCAGTTTTTCGGCGCCCGCCACCACGCAGTCCAGGCTGGCAAGCTGCTCGGCGGAGCAACGGCGAATAAACCCCTGCAGGAAGGTTGGCGTGGCGATCATAATGGAGCCGCCGTGCTTCTTGATCAACTGGCCGATTATCTTGGGTTCGAGCGGGTTGGGGTGGTATACCGTGCGCAGCCCTTCCATCAGGCCCGCCCACAAGGTTACGGCAAAGCCGAAAGAGTGAAACAGCGGCAGAAAGCCGACGAGGCAGGAATGCTTGTCATGCGGAAACATTTCGCGGGCGCCTTCTATGACCGTCATGACGTTTCGGTGTGTGAGCACCACGCCCTTTGGTATGCCTTCGCTGCCGCTTGAAAAAATGATGGTGGCAATGTCATCTGAACCCTTGGGCGTAGCGCCGAGCAGACGCAGCAGCAATGCTTTGGGCATGAACAATGCCATCAGCATTGCCGTAATGCGGTCCGCGCCGGATACGGATTGTTTGATGTCCTCCAAATATATCGCCTCGCCCGGCGGGGTAAGCGGCACCCGTTCCAGAAAGGCGCGGGAGGTGACGGTGTGGGTTGTGCCGCAGCGTTGCGCGCAATCCGCAATGATTTCGTTGGAGGAGGTGTAATTGAGGTTGACCGGCACGCGGCCCATGGTTTGCAAGGCGGTATTGCTTAATGCGCCGCCGATGGTGGGCGGCACCAGCACGCTGACCATGGGCGCATCGCTGAGGGCTGTTTTGAACTTGCGGGCAAGGGCAATGGCGCCGACGAGCGTCTTGAAATAGTTTAACTTGCCCGTCATCATGTCGGCCATGCTTGTGCGCCAGAGATAACGCCGTGCCACCCGGATAAGACCGTATTGCAATACCTCGTCGCGATACCGGCGGTGGGCATAGATTTCCATGGTGAGCTCTTGCACGGCCGTGCGTATGTGGAACGCGCCTGTTTCTTTCGCAAGGGGCGCACCGCAACGCACATGCACGGGAAAGCGCAATACGCCCGGAAACCGCCATTGAATGCGCATGTCGCGAAAGACGTATAACGTTTCCCACAGTCGGCTGAGCGCAATGGGGATAATGGGTGTTTCCTCGTCACTGATGAGCAAGCTGTAGTCATGGTGCCACGGCAACTCCCTGCCGTCGCGTTGCAGTTTGCCGGATCGTGGTATGCACACCAGTTCCCCCCGTGCAAGCATTGCGCGGATGGTTTCCACGGCTGCCTGAACGCTCTCTTCGTTGTTACTGTCCACCGGGAGGATATACATGCACTTGGCACAGCGCCGCATCCAGGGCGCATCCAGCAAACGCTTGTCTACGACATAATGAATCTCGCGGTCCAGCGCCGCTTGCAACGCCATGGCGTCTATAAAGGATTCGTGATTGCCCACCAGCAATGCGCCGCCTTCTTCCGGGATGTGGTGGCGTTGCGCTGCATGTAGTTTGAACAGGGTGCCGTCAAGGCACCACCATGCCATGCGGATGGCCATGATGGGTTTGCATGCGCACAGTACCAGACCGATGCCCAATGCACTGACAGCCATGAATCCGAAGACGCTGTAAGCGGACAATCCCAAGGATTCCAACGCTAGGAAAACAATGGATGAAAGGGCAATGCCGACCCACGTCAACATATTCACTGCGGCGATAACGCCGCCCTTTAACTGTTTGGGCGCGCGCCGTTGGATGGCGGCGGCCAGCGGCACGCCATACAACCCGGCAAAGCAGCCCAGACCCAAAGAGAAAATCAGAACCACCAGATAATGACCGCTGGTGGCGGCGGCGAGCCGCATTGCCAAACCGTCGGCGCCGCCTGTAAGCGGCACGGCGATTGCCCTGCAGACGGGAATGATGGTGGCGCTGTGAAAGGCGCCCGGCGCTGCCAACAGCAGCGAGAACAGGGTCATGCCCAATGCGCCCACCGGCACCAACCCCAGCTCGACCTTGCCCCGGGACAAGTAACCGGCCATCAAAGCGCCCGCGCCAATGCCTATGGCGATGGCCGCAAGCAGGTAGGAGGTAAGGTCTTCGGTAATCACCAAGTCAACTTCCGCGAACTTGAACATGTTTTGGCGGGCCAAGGCGCCCACAAACCAGAAGTACACATAGCCAATTACGGTAAACAGCAAAATGCGGTCATGCCAGACGGCGGCAAAATTCTTGCCCATGCCCTGCCACGGGCGCAGCGGGTTTTTGGGGATGGGTTGGTTGGGGTTGGCTGCCGGGGGACGGGTAATAAAGTAAGACGTGGCAATACCCAGCGCCGACAAGGACGCCAACACGGCGGACGCAAGATAAATGCGTCCTTCCAAGGCCAAAAACAGCGGTCCTGCGAGGCCCATGCCCGCGATAATGGCGATGATGGTATACATCTGAATGATGCCGTTGCCCCAGGACAACCGTGCTGTGGGCAATATTTCCGGCAGAATGCCGTATTTGGCGGGCCCGAACAGGGCGCTTTGGGTGGCCATGAAAAACAGAAGGCACCAGATAAGCGGCGTATAGCCCAGATAAAACGCAATGCCGCCGAGTATCATTACGGTGATCTCAATCCATTTGGTGGCGATGGCAAGGCGTTGTTTGCTGAACCGGTCTGACAATGCCCCGAATATGCCCGGGAAAATGATGAACGGCATGGCGAACAGGAACGTGGCAAAGGCAGGCACAAACGTGCTCGCGGGCCAGCGCCCGAAATACAAATAGACCTCGGCGTCTGTTGTCGCTGTGCCGCGAAACAGACTCAACAGATAAAAAATGATGATGTACTGATACAGGTTGTCGTTAAATGCGCCTTGAAACTGCGTTACCACCAGCGCCCAGAAACCGGGCTTGTTAAACTGGTCTTCCCGCATTGGCGGGGATGATGCCTGCTGCTGCATACGTCAGCCTCTCCTCCTAAGGCGTTGTGTTAAAAAACGCCCGGGTAATTGCAACAACCCTTGTCCGGAAAATCGCCGGAATGTCTGTTGTTGCCGGGTCCAGCGACGGCCCCGATATGCGGGGACGCCTGCGACACTTTCTGAAAGATGCTGCCAACACTGTCTTACGCCACTTCATCGGCGCGTGCCCGAACTTGTTCCAAACGGTGTATCAACTCAAGACACTGCCGGTCGGAAAAACTGTCCAGCGCTTTGTGAATGGTCTCTCGGTAAACGGGCTCAACGGTGTCTATCAGGTTTTTGCCCTGCCGGGTAAGGGCGACATGATAAATGCGGCGGTTGCCCGGCACCTTCTCCCGCATGACCAAACCCTTGTCTTCCAATTTGTCCAGCACGGATGTTATGCTGGCGCGGGTTACGACCAAGCGCTTGCTTAAATCCGACTGTGTCCATGCGCTCGTTTTGTATTTGAGCGCAAACAATACATTAAACTGCGCTTCCGTAAGATCAAAGCGACGAAACAGCAACGCGCCTTTCTGCGAGATCTGCGTTGCCGTGCGCACAATGTTCAGCACAAGCTCATGCCTTATATCCTCAAGCGGCTGCTCGAGTTCCAATTCCCTGTTTATTGAAACGCCCATATCGCAGTGCAATCTCCCTTGGTTACGCACATGCTTCTTCATTACCCTGTCGGTCATGTTGCATCATAACCAACAAGAAATTTCATTGTGCAGAATTCCTCAACCACCATCATTCCCGCTCTTACGGGAATGGTGGCCGGGGTGGGTAGTGCCGCTAAAAATTTCGGGTTGCGTGCGTCGCCCACCCAAGCCGTACTGTATGATTGGTACAGTATAAACGATTACGCAGGCAAATGTAAAGCGTCTAACAGTTTGATGGGCGTATGTAAGGCAGGAAGAAAAAAATGGCGCAAGAACGCGTGCGTCGGCTCGTGTTACCCCGGGCAATTGGGCCTTGGATACAGGAGATCGGTACGTTCTTGCGCCTATGCAGACAGTATGGTGTGGAATGGGGCTATGCGCGTTTCATCACCAGCAGTTCGACGTCTTCCACCAGGTCGGCGACCGCTTCGCGGTAGGTGTGCATGTGTGGCTCGTCCAAGTGAACATGCAAATGGTTCAGGCTGTCCCATTTTTCCACCACCACCATTACGTTCGGCCGCAGTGGGGGTTGTGCGGGAATCCCGGAGTCAATGTCCACGGCGGGTTCATAATAGATGCAGCCGTCTTCGGCGTGTACATCCGGCACAATGCCGTTAAAGATGCGAACAACTTCGTCCCGTTTTCCTTCTTTTACGGTTACCGTGGCAATTACATACACCGCTTCATTGCACTCCGCCGCGTCATGGCTTGCAGCCCGGGCCACCTTGCTGACGCTCGCCGCCCCACCCGCTGCAACAACCGCAGCCACAAAATCTCTTCTTGAAAGTGTCATCACGCAATTCCTTTCGTCCTTGTTTCAAGTGAACACAACCATGCCGAATAAGTGTTGGGAATAGTATCCCAACCCCTGTCATTGTCGCAAGTCGTTGACGACATACAGTGCCGGCCCGCTTGTCATGAAGCGAACGATAGCACTTTAAGCATGCGGCGGGATGGTGGTATAGTACGCCGTAGTTGGTGTCCGGCGAAAACAACGGATACCGTTGGATAGTCAAAAGAGATCGTCCATTCCCGGACATTGTGCGCAGGCACAATATCTTTTTATGGTAACCCTACTGGAGAACACGACATGATGAATCGCAGAAGTTTTCTGAAAGGTGTGGCGGCTTCGGCTCCTCTGTTTCTGGCGCCGCGTGTGTTGGGGATGGACGGACCCGGCCCAAACGACACCATCAACATTGGCCTTATCGGGCTGGGCGGACGCTGTCGCGAAATGGCGGCCACTACCCTCGGCATACCCGGCGCCCGCATCGCGGCAGTGTGCGATTGTTTCCAACCGCGCATTGATGCCAGCCTCGCGGCTCTGGAGAGCGAAGGCGTAACAGCCACGGGATACGTGGATTTCCGGGAGATGATTGAAAAAGAGAACTTGGACGGCGTCATGGTAATCACGACCACCCACTCAGGGGCGTGGGTTTCTTGTCTGGCTATGGCGATGGGCATGGACGTTTACATTGAAAAGCCCATGAGTTTGACTATTGCAGAAGGGCGGGACATGGTGGACGTGGCGCGCAAATACGACCGTGTCACGCAAATCGGTACGCAACAGCGCTCCATACCGCTCAACAACTGGGCAAGCGATTTGGTTAAAAACGGCGCGTTGGGGAAGGTGACGCAAGTACTGGCGCCGGACTTCATGGGGCCATATCATTGGCCGGGCAAAGAGGCCGAAGACATGCCCGCAGGCGGTGACGATGGGTGGTGGGATGTTTGGACGAATCAGGCCGAATTCCGGCCATACCATCCTGAATTACATCGTGGCTGGTCGCGATGGTGGGCCTATGACGGCGGCGGACTTTCTTTCGGCGTGACGGGTTGGGGCACACACAGCTACGACCAGATACAACGTGCGCTCGGCACGGACGAAACAGGACCGGTTGAAGTACTGCTCGAAGAACGCGTGGATGAGCGACGGGTGGGCGCTTTTGAAGAGCGCGAAATATCCGAAGATGAGACGGGAGCGCCGTACTATAACATGGTGCGCAATGCTGTCGGCCCCCGCGCCAAAACGCGCATGAAGTTTTCCAACGGTACGGAATTGTTGTTGCATTTGGACGCGGATCGCAGCCCGGGACTGGGCGCCATATTTGTGGGTGAAAACGGGCGCATAGAAATTAACCGCGACCGCATTTCCGCGAATCCCCGGGAGCTGATCGAATCAGACGACCGCCCGGCGCCGCTGTCCGTGCCTGAAACTCAGCCCCATGTGGAAGACTGGTTGGAATGTATAAAGACACGGGAAACGTGTACTGCGGATGTGGAATACGGACAACGGAGCACCACACTGTGTTATCTTGTGAACATAGCCCGTGATGTGGGCCGGATTGGTGAACCGTTGCACTGGGATCCGAAGGCGGAGAAATTCACCAACTGTGACGAAGGCAACGCCATGTTGTCCCGTCCCCGGCGTGCCGGTTATGAACTCTCGGTTTAACGGAATGAAAGGGAATCTCATGCGCATTACCATGTTGGTTGTTGCCTTGTTGCTGACGGCGACGGTACAGGCGGAAAACGATGACGAAGCGGATTTTGTTTCCATGTTCAATGGCGAAGACCTCACGGGCTGGGAAGGGATGCCCGGTCGGTGGCATGTGGAGGACGGCGCCATTACCGGCGTGTGCAACGATGACCCGCCTTGCGATGTGACCCATTACCTGTATTGGACGGAGCAGAAACCGGGGGATTTTGTTCTGCGCGTCAAATTCAAACTCGTGGGCGGCAACTCGGGCATACATGTACGCAGCGAGCGGCGACCGGATTTCGATATCTGGGGCTATCAAGCGGATTTCGCGGAGGAGGAAGAGTGGATCGGCTGCCTATATCAACACGACCGCGGCGCCGTGGTCAAGCGGGGATACAAGGCCGTTATCGAAGAGGACGGAACCCGTACGGATGAAAGGATTGCCTGTCCGGAGGAACTGTTGGCCGTATACAATGAGGAAGACTGGAACGAGTATGAAATTGTATGTGAGGGCAGCGTAATCACGTTACGCATCAACGGCGTCAAAATGTGTGAAGTGGACGACCGCGACGCAACCTTTGCCCGCGATTCGGGATTGATTGCGCTGCAAATGCACGCGGGTCCGGCCATGAAAGTGCAGTTCAAGGATCTGCGCATCAAGATAACAGACGAATAGGCGTATTGCCCCACGGATGTTGTTGGCGGTCGCGTCGGAAACAGGCATGCGGCACGGGCTAACCCGCATATTTCACAAGATTTCTGTTGCGCCTGCGAATCTTACACCATATCAGGCACTTTGCTTGCCCGCCGACTTCGACGTGTACTAACACGCTGTCAGCCGGCGGCCTGCG
>SKQZ01000092.1 GCA_007118765.1 Candidatus Hydrogenedentota bacterium | reverse complement strand
GCAAATATCTTGCGGGCCAGCCAGCGACCATAGGTGTTGTACGCAACGATATAGCCAACAAAGCATAAAAGGGCGATACCAACTGTAGCCATTGTGACATCCTTTGGTTGCAACGGGAACATCAGCGTGTTGTCGACAAATCCAGGCTAGTCCGCACTTACCAACAGCGCTATTTGCGCTTCGCTGTAACCATGTCGTCGCAACGGCATGCTAATGTCCATGTCCAGGCCGGGCACGTAATAGTCGAGAACACTACCGGCGCCTTCAAGGTGCCATTCTGCCACAGAAGCGGGGACCAGTGCAGCCTCGCCGCGGTTTAACACGCAGCCCGTATCCGTGCCCACCAGAGAGACAACATCGTCCAATGTCAATATGATATGGAACGAGGCGCCGCGGGTGTCAAAATAGGCGCGGCCCTGCACGCAAATCCGTTCCGCCGCAAAATAGGGACATGCGGCCAGGACCTCGCGCACTGTTCCCGATGTTGTGTATCGCAACGGCGCGACCCGGCCCCCGTGGTCACAAGTGAAATCCATTGCTTCCAGTCCTTGCTTGAGATGCAATGCACGGGGTACGCCGTTCTGGTCCACCCGATTCCAATCGAAAAGGCGATAGGTGATGTCGCTGTTTTGTTGGATTTCCGCCAGCAACATTCCTGCGCCGATGGCATGCACGGCGCCGGCGGCGACAAATACGCTGTCTCCCGCAGCCACCGGAAAAGAGCGCATCAGCGGGGCGGGGTCTCCTGCCGCCAGCGCCGCTTCAAAGGCGGCGCGTGTCGTGTTTTCGGAAAGCCCGGAAATAAGCGTACTCTCCGGGTCCGCCTCAAGAACATGCCACATTTCCGTTTTGCCGCCGTCCTGTTCGTCCAGCCGCAGGGCGCACGCATCATCAGGATGCACCTGCACCGACAACACATCGCCCGCGTCAATCAGTTTCAGCAGCAAAGGGAAACGCCCGTCTTTTGTCGGCTGTGCATGTGTGCCGAGGAGCGCGTCCCTGTCCGTTTCCATGAGTTCGCGCAGGGTGTGGCCATCATGGTCGCCTTCTGCAACCACGCTTTCACAGGTGGGGTGATCGGCAATCAGCCATGCCTCCCCGATGGGGCCGGCCTCATGAATGTTCCTGCCGAGCACCCGTTGTAACTTGTCACCGCCCCAAATGCGTTTCATGTAGGTTTCGCGAAATTTCAAGATGCCGAACTGCATGGCCGTCTCCTTTTTTCCTCGTGAGCATTTCTTTTGTTCTGGCCGTTTACCGGTATTGCCGCGCCCATTGCTCCATGCGATAGTCTTCATTGCGGATGCGCCACCGGATGAGCCGCCGGCAGTAGTCTGCCACAACGGGCGCGTGGGCGGGGTCATCGGCCAGATTCGTAAATTCGCCGGGGTCGCGCTGCAAGTCGAACAACTGCGGCGGCATGTCCGCCTCGCCAAACTGTACATACTTAGACTTGTGGTCGCGTACCATCCACAACTTACAGGCCTCCGGACAACAGGCTTCCGGCGCTTTCAACAGATTGTAATAGTAGAACTCATAAAACACTTCGTCTTTTAGCGTGGCGTCCCCGCTGCCACGCACCACATCCAGCACATCCTTGCCTTGGAACCGCGCATGACGCGGTACATCCAGAAAACGACATACGGTGGGCGCGAGGTCCACCCCTTCCACAAACCCGTCCATCTGTGTGCCCCGTGTGTCATCCGCCGCAGCGTCGGGGTCGCGAATAATGAGGGGTACGCGCACGGCCGCATCATAAAAATGGGGCTTGTCCGCCAGATAATGGTCGCCCAGATACGTGCCGTGATCGGCACTGAAGATGATCAAGGTGTTGTCCCACTGACCTGATTCCTTGAGGTAGGCAAAGAGGCGGCCCATACTCGCGTCCAACTCGCTTATCATGCCGTAATAGCAGGCGCGCATCTCGCGCCAATCCCGCTCTTCCGCCAACGCGAGTTGTGTCCAGTTATTGGCGCACCGCGAAATATAGGGATGCTCGTTGGCCAACTCTTCAGGTTGCCGCACCGGCGGCGGCATGTCCGCCGGGTCATACATATCGTGATAAGGCGCGGGGCAGATATAGGGGCTGTGAGGCTTGATGTAGTTTAAGCTCATCACCCACGGGTTTTGCTCCCGCGCGGCAATATAGTCTATGGCGCGCGTGGTCACGAATTGCGCCT
This sequence comes from Candidatus Hydrogenedentota bacterium, assembly GCA_007118765.1. Classification (GTDB taxonomy): domain Bacteria; phylum Hydrogenedentota; class Hydrogenedentia; order Hydrogenedentales; family CAITNO01; genus SLFT01. The sequence continues at coordinate 5,510 of SKQZ01000092.1, read as the reverse complement.
CGCTGTGTTCCGCTTTGTATCGGGCCGGGTAGCGAATAGGCAGGTGGTCGCCGGGCCCTTCCGGCGGAACATCCGGAAAATACATGGTGTCCCAATTACACTGGTCGGCGGGATAGCCCTGTTGGCGCAGCCACGCATACCATTCGGGACTGTCATATTCGTGTTTGAGCACCACATCGAAACCGGGCAAAAAATAATCGTATGAAAGGGAGGTCCGGCCCGGGTCGTCCTTCGCCAGCGTGCGCGGGTCGCGGGCATAATCATTGTACCCCAGTATCGCGGGCTCGAACCCATGACGCCGCAGATGCATGGCAATAGTATCTTCCGCGTCAACGAGGGGCGTCATATTGTCTACAACCCCGGTGGAACACATGTATCGCCCGGTGTACAACGACATGCGGCTTGGTGCGCAAGGGGAGGCTTGACAAAAGGCGTTCGTGAACAATACCCCTTCCCGTGCCAAGGCATCCAAGTGCGGCGTTTGAATAATACGGTTGCCGCCGGCGCCCAGACAATCCGGACGAAACTCGTCCGCCATTATCCATAAAACATTTTTCTTTGCCGTCTTTGACATGGTGAAACCCTGCAGCCATTGCTTTCAATCATGCATGCCGTATACTATACGGATACTGCCACACTCCGATTATACCGGTTTTTTGCCTGTATTGTCGTGCATGTTGCCGATTCTTCGTTGAAACACGTTGAAGCCGGAAACGCAGCGGAAGATGCGGTTCAAATGAAACCATGTGACGGCAGTGACAAGTCCAACCCTTGTAAAGATGGAAGTAATTCCCGGATTTGTGTTTTCTTGCAGAGATGAACCGGGTGTGTACTGTCGCGTGTTGTCTTTCGCACTGATGACGATGTGGCATCGCGGATAGTGTTCGCCCCCCTGAAAAAAAAGAGGAGCGCTTTTGTTATGACCATGTCCCTGATTCGGAAACCTGTGCGTGTTCTTATGCTGGTCGCACTGCTTGTTGTTGCCGGCCCGTCTTATGCCTCGACGATGCGGGCCACCGAGAACCTGACCCCCTTGGATGAATACGTATTTGCCCCCGACCCAAGTTATCGCTGGGAACTGAAACATACGCATGAGGGCGACGGCTGGCAGGGACACGTGCTCTACCTCGCCTCGCAAACATGGCTCACGGAAGAAGAGGTTGACCGCACCCTTTGGGAACATTGGCTGGTTATTGTGGTGCCGGACGAGGTGGTGAGCAGCACCGCGTTTATGATGATAGGCGGCGGGAGCAATACGGGCTCCATGCCCCGTGGCGCGGACGCGAGTCTGCGGCGCATTGCCCGGGCCACCAACACCGTAGCCGCACAGATTCACCAGGTGCCGAATCAACCGCTGTTTTTTGCTGATGATCCTGATCGCAGACGCGGCGAAGACTCTTTGATCGCACACAACTGGGACCAATTCTTGCGCACCGGCGACACCCGATGGCCCACACGGCTGCCCATGACCAAGAGCGTGGTGCGGGCGATGGATGCCGTGCAGGAGTTTTGCGCCACAGACGAAGGCGGCAACGTACTTGTTGAGGATTTCTTCGTGGCGGGCGGTTCCAAACGCGGCTGGACCACTTGGACCACCGCTGCTGTGGATAACCGTGTAATGGGTTGCGCGCCTGTTGTCATTGATTTGCTGAACCTGGTGCCGTCTTTTCTGCACCATTACAGCGTACTTGGGTTTTGGGCGCCCGCCGTGCGCGACTATGTGAACGAGAACATTATGAACTGGCTCACCTCGCCCGAGTTTGACGCGCTCATGGATATTGTGGAGCCCTATAGTTACCGTGACCGACTGACCATGCCCAAACTTGTCATCAACGGCGCGGGTGATCAGTTTTTCCTGAATGATTCGTGGCAGTTCTACTGGGACGACCTCAAAGAGCCCAAGTACTTGCGTTATGGCCCCAACTCGGGACACGGCATGGAGCGTTCCGATGCGCCGGGCACAATCATTGCCTTTTACAAGTCATTGCTGCATGACGCACCCTTGCCGGAATATGAATGGACTTTCCCCGATGACGAAACCATCCGCGTCACAGCCGCCACGCCGCCCAAAGTCGTCAAACTCTGGCAGGCTACAAACCCCGAGGCCCGCGATTTCCGTGTAGATGTGCTGGGGCCGGTTTGGGAGGAAACGGTGCTGACGCCGGACGCAGACGGCGCTTACGTCGGCAGGGTTGAAACGCCGGAAGAGGGGTGGACGTCATATCTTGTGGAACTTACCTTTGAAGGATTGGGAGAGGACGATTTGGTGCTGAGTACGCCGGTGCGGGTGGTGCCTGATAAAACACCGTACGAGTTTACGCCGCCGACATCATGGCCGGAAGGCTTCCTGGCTGATCAATAGCGGCCAACAAAAGTTATGCGGGACTGACATCGTATGTTGCACATGAAGCAGGGCACATGCGGCTGTCGGTCCCGCATTTTATTTATGCATGCAGGCAAGGCGTGTTTCATTTTGCGTGTGTGGACATCATGTAGTCATTTGGGGGATTACAGCGTAACAATGCAGGCGTGAGCAAAATCGGGCGTACGCAACACACCGTCATCAATCAGTATACAGGGGGCGTGGTCGTCGAAATCGCGCCATGCCGTTGCCCCGTTCAGTGAGTGCTCAGTATCAATGAGCAGATCAACATGATGACAGCGCCCGGAACCGGTATGTACCAGAAAAAGCAGCATGCCACCGGTTTCGTCATTACGATACGGAACCACATGAACGTCGCCCGGGTTTTCCCGGAGTGATACCACACGGGGTATGGCCAGGTCATCAAGCGCGTTGGTGACCTTTTCCCGCAACCTTCTCCGCAGCATGGGCGTACGCTCCGGATCCGGCGCTTCCACCAGCACCGGCGGTGTATTGCCATAGACCTGGTCGCGCCGCAAACGTCCCCAATAGCGTCGCCCAAGGGTCTCCTCCCAGTTTATGACCCGGCCATGCGCTTCCAGCGCGGCGTCGAACGATGCGCCATGCAAGTCGGACGCAGGCAGACGTCCGCTGCTAATGATGGCGCCGCCCTGTTCGACGAATTGAAGCAATGTGTCATGCACGGCCCGTGGCAATACGGGACAATCGCTCACGAACAACGCATCATAACGGTACAGCGCATCGCCGTCGCTGTGCTCAATTTCGTAAGGCGTCCAGATGTCCACTGTGATTCCGGCATCCAGCAACAACCGATACAAGCCGCCGCTGTCTATCATGTCGCCTTTATATCCGTTGTCGTCCGCAAGGGAATAACTCATGACAGGCGAGAGCAACGCCAGATTTGTATGGGGCCGGTATCCCGCCACCGCGTCAATGGCGCGTCGGGTATCGTCAATAAGCCGGTTGCGGTCGGCCGTGGCCATGCGTTGCAGGTACGAATAATCCGGCACCCCTTTCCAGCCATACCAGAATACCTCGGTCATGCCGTGTTGCACCGCCGCCAGTGTACCGCGATAAATGGGCTCGAACCCCGAATACAAGCCATAGGGGAAATCAATAAGGTCTGTGGCGCGTATGGGCTTGTGATATTTTCGCGCCATGTCCACCACACTGGTCGCCCACGCAAAATCATCGCCGGCGATACACATCTGAATGCCGTTCACATCAATATCCGGCGTGTTCATCAGGCTGATGTCAAGGCGCTGGTTGAGCATGGCGTAGTCCCACTGCGCCAGCTGCGCGAACACGAACCCCACATAACTGGAGATCTCCCTGTCCGGGTCGCACTGACGGATGAACTTCGCACAATCATTCAGCCACGCCGCCATCGCTTCAAAAGAAAAAGTTACCCAATCCTCAAGCATCAGGACGGCATTGCCCTCCACGGCATCCTCTTCTGTTGCCTTCAGCGTGAGCGTTAGCGTCTCATCCTGGCCTTCGCTGTGTGCCTCGCTTTCTCCGGTGTAGGGCTGGTGCGTCCAGTCGTCCGCATCGCGGCTCGTCAACGGTTCATCGCGTCCCTCTTCTGTCAGCATGGGGTTTCGGTAGGACACTTCGCCCCACGCCAGCAACTTGCAATGAACAATAACAGCGGCGGCATTGGATGGCGCCTGCACAACGCCCTCCAAGTCATACGGCGCTGAGCCTCCATCTTCGGCGTGCACCGCCGATACGGTAATCAGGTTGTCGGCGTCATCCAGCCATGCCAGGTGGAAGCCCGCGAAGCGTGTCGCCGCGCCATCTCCCGATACACGGGCGGAAACGCTGTAACGACGGCTTGGGGTCACCGGCACAGGCGTTGCCGCAAAACTGGCGTCTGCGCCGCTGTTTAATGCGAATGTTGGTTCATTAACGTGGTAACCGCCTATCACGGAAGGTCGCGGCGGCGTTACCGTTTCCCACGTCGTGTGCGCTTGTGCCCACGCCGTGTTTAGTGCCTCCAAAGAACCGTACTTGTCTCGCAGCCAGTCCCGAAATGCTGCCAACGCAAGCGGGCTGTAGTCCAGCGAACCGGGATAAAACCATTCGGCGCCGTTTAAGTAGCCGGGCACAAGTCCCTCGGTGTCATGGCGCTGAAACCATTCGGTAAACTGCTCAATATAATTGAATACGGATTGTCGGAACACCGGCGAATGAAGAGACGAAAAGGGCCATTCGTTGCCGTCCATACCAACCATGTTTTCACCGGCTTGGCCCGTCATGGCGCGTCGCCAGCCCATGGTGGAGTGGTACATGGCCGTATCAATAATGGGATATCCCTTGCGGCCGGTATTGCGCAGCATGGGCAGCCATCCGTCCGCATTGCTGAAATCCAACTGCAAACTTTCGGGGCATGGCTGTTCTTCGTCCAAGTCCACCATGCGCCAATGGATAAGGTCGGCAAGTTCCGCCGTTACCGGTGTCTGGTCGAGTTTTTCCAAGTCACCTTCATGGTAATGCGTGACAAAACCGACGGGCGGACATGGGGTCGCTGTTGACGTCCCACCGGCATGTGTCGCGCCCAACAGTATAAGGACTGTCAAAAACAAAACGAAGGAACCTGGCGGGTGTTTGTGCGGCGCCGACATCGCCTTGTTGTGGTGACGGCGGCGATTCGTTGTGCGTGTGTTGCGACAATACTCGGGTATCCGCGCCATTTGAGCTGTTCCTTTTTGTCTTTATGAGCCGTTGGTATCGCACTGGTTCGGGGCGCTGTTGAGAAATGCATCATAGCGTTCCAGCAGAGCATCGTCATCCAACACGTTAATCACCATTCGGATGCGGCAACGTACCGTGTCGCCCGCTTCAACGGTCTCGCCAAACAAAGAAAAATACATGGAATAGTGGTATTCGTCCCGATCCGGGGTGAATACGGCAAAGCAATCCTCAGGACGCGCCATCATGGCGACGACAAGGCCTGTGTCGGCGTTGCGACGGAATATGAGCGGCGCGGCAATTTTCGGGCGCACCGCCCAGTCAACGGGGCTGGGGGGGATGTCCCACCGTCCGTCTTGGACCAAGGCCACTGCGTCCGTATCGCGGGGAAACAATTGCCACACGCCATATTCGGGTTCTGCTGTCATAAAGG
>SKQZ01000328.1 GCA_007118765.1 Candidatus Hydrogenedentota bacterium | reverse complement strand
GTAACGTCGTTATGAATTATTCACAACGCTTGTCATTGACATTGGCCCTGTCCTTGTCCGCCCATGTCGCCATAATCGCCTTATGGCGTCCCGAACCCTTCCTGCATGTGGTTCCAGAGGAGCCCCGGCCTGTTGCCGTGCAGTTGCGTGACGAATCCCTTGAGTATATTGACATCGCCGTACCGGCTGATACGCCGCCCGAGGACGCCGATCACATTGCGGTTGAAGACGCGATTGCCATGGACGAAACACCGGCAGATGAAGACGCGCCCACGCCGGATGTCTCGGGGCCGGAGGCGAAAGAGCCCGATACGGTGGATGTGCCGCCGCGGCCCGAACCCGCGCCGCCGGAACCTGAACCCGCGCCCCCGGAACCTGAACCCGCACCGCCGGAACCCGAACCCGCACCGCCGGAACCCGAACCCGCGCCCCCGGAACCTGAACCCGCACCGGAAGAAGAAGCGGAACGCATGGAAATTGCCCGTGCTGTTCCACCACAACCACCGGCGCCTGTGGAACCCTCCGAGACACCGTCCGACGATGTGGCCGACGCACCGCCGGAACAACCGGAGCCAATGCCGCCCCGTGATTTGCGCGCAGCGCCACGGCGCCGAACCGTCACCCACGGCATGACCAATTTTGAGGCGTTGCGTCATGAAATTGCTCCGTATCTCAAGCATATCCGTGACAAGGTGGAACGCCATTGGATAGAAGCGCTGTTGATGCGGTATACTGGCACATCGCCGACACGGGCAGAAGTTTTTTGCGCCATTGCGCCCGATGGCACACTGGTGGAGGCGCGTATCGTGGGCATGGCTGACGACGCCATTTTTGCGGCGATATGCCGTGATGCAATTGAACGTGCCGCGCCTTTCGATCCATTTCCCTTTGAAACGCCCGACATTTACCGCAACAAGAACCTCGAAATAAACTGGCATTTCAGTTTCTTGTAACGACCGCGGGCATTTCGTATGCACTGTACCTGATGCACGCTGTTTTGCGGTACCCCTGTCATTCTTTTTTGGAAAGGTTGTGATGCCCAAACCCTGGGTCAATATTCCCATAACGCCCTCGAAGTGGCCGTTTTATTACGGCTGGATGATCGTGGCCTGTGCCAGTATCGGCATTGTGGCGAGCCTTCCGGGGCAGACCATCGGCGTTGGTGTGTTTGTTGACTTTATTGTTGCGGCAATCAATCTGACAACGGACAATTTAAGCACGGCCTACCTGATTGCCACTTTATTGTCCAGTCTTACCATGCCTTTTGCCGGTCGCTTGATTGATCGCTGGGGAACGCGCAGCATGGGCGTTGTCGCCAGCATTGGGTTGGGACTGTCGCTTGGAGGGTTTGCCCTGTGCGATGTGCTGGCGCCGCCGGACAATGCAAGCTGGCTGCGGGCCATGATAATTGTTACGTCCTTGTTTTTTGGCATTCGATTTTTCGGTCAGGGATGTCTGGCGCTGGTGGCGCGGGTTATGCTTGGGCGTTGGTTTATCCATCGGCGGGGGTTGGCCACGTCTATTGCCAGCATTTTCGCAAGCATTGCCTTTACCGGCGGCGGCGCATGGGTCTTGAATGCGCTGGTCCTTGGCGCAGGCTGGCGCGCTGCGTATATCATTCTCTTTCTGGGCATCGGTGTGGGCCATGCCATGTTTGCCTGGGCCTTCTTTCGCGACAACCCGGAGCAGTGCGGCCTGCCAAAAGACGGCCTATCTTTTGTTCCACGACGCACAACAACGGGACGCCCAAGAATTGCATGTGATTTAACGTCTCTGCAAGCCATGAAAAAAGTCAGTTTCTGGGCGTTCAACGCCGGGCTGGGCGCCCATGCACTGCTGATGACTGCGGTCGCATTTCATCTGACGGCCGTGGGCGCCGAATCGGGTCTGGAGCGCCATGCCACCTATGCGGTGCTGCTGCCGATTCCCATATTCAGCATCGGCGGCAGTTTCCTGTCCGGGTATCTTGCGGACCGGGTGGACTTGCGCTGGACGCTGTTCTTGATGATGACAATGCTGGCGGTGGGATTGTCCGGCCTGCTTCGCTTGCCCGAACTGCCGGGGAAACTGGGAATCATGGTGGGGTTGGGCGTGGCAAGCGGTTGTTTTAATGTACTCAGCACGGTTACATTTCCACATTATTTCGGTCAACGACACTTGGGCGCCATTAACGGGTTAAGCATGTTCTTGGTTGTGTTCTCCAGCGCATTGGGGCCCAAAATATTCAGCACCCTGCACGCTTATTCCGGTTCTTTTGAATCGGCTATTTCCTATTCCAGAGTGATGCCGTTGTGCGTCATTGTATTGGGGATATTTGCGGCGCCCCCGGAAACGCGGGAATGCCAATAGCCGCGCATGGTGTATACTGCAACAAGAGCACTGTGACAGAGGAGCGATACAACTTTATAAGGAGCCTGTCTCATGGCCAGTATAGCGATTGTGGGCGCGTCCACAGACCGATCCAAGTATGGGAACAAAGCCGTGCGTGCTTTTGTGCAGGGCGGTTGGACCGTGTATCCCGTAACGCCCAAGGCGGAGACCGTTGAAGGTCTGACAGCATACAAAAGCATTGCCGATGTACCCGGTCATCTTGACCGGATATCACTGTACGTGCCACCTGCGGTTGCGCTTGAGATGATTGATCAGATTGCCGCACGCAAGCCGGTCGAGCTGTTTTTGAACCCCGGCGCCGAGAGTGACGCATTGGTGCAGGCAGCAAAAGAGAGGGGCTTGGAACCTGTTTTGGCGTGTAGCGTGGTAAACATCGGTTTGCGCCCGGATATGTTCCCGGACGAATGAGTTTGCCGGCCCAGAAGGTTCTGTGCGGGTGTGGGTTCCGGGCTGTGCCATGCCCTTGATTATGGACGCGCAAAATCCATACAATAACCGACATTCCTGTCAAATCTGCATGGGAGTGTTTTGTTAAACCCGCCGCTTGTCTTGACAAGGCAGCAAGCAAACGGCATGCAACGGGTAACGTCAGCAGGGAATACATTAGGGGTGTATGTTAATTTCTTTCGGTTCTTGTTAAGTCTGAAAACTGTGGGTTAGAGCACCCCGGAGACGCAGCATGTTAATTGATGTGGCGGGCGTATCGCATATCGGAAAAAAGAAAGCCAAGAATGAAGATTGCTACGGCATATTTGATGAAAAAGAGCCGGGGCTGCGTTTATTCAAACAGGGGATGTTGGTGGCGGTTGCTGATGGTCTGGGCGGACACATTGGCGGCGACATAGCCTCAAAACTTGCCATTTCGATGGTGCGTGACATGGTGCGGGAAGACCCGCCCAAAGATTCCGACCGGGATTCGGAGCGCGAAGACGCATATTATCTCGATTTGATTGAAAAACTGATGGCCCGCGCCAACGAGAGCATTTACAAGACAAACTCCGATTTGGTGAAGAAAAAGCGGGCCATGGGCACCACGTTGTGCGTCGGACTGATACGGCCCGGCCATGTATACCTCGGTAATGTCGGCGATTCGCGTGCCTATCTTTTCAGAGGCGATCGCTTTATCGCCGTTACCGAAGACCATAGCTGGGTAGACGAGCAGGTCAAGCAGGGGCTGATGACAAAAGCGGAGGCGGAGAAAGATAAACGCCGTAATATATTGACCCGCAGCATCGGCACAAACTCGGAAATAGAGGTGGACAAATATCAGTGGCGTGTGGATGCCAATGACCAGTTGTTGTTATGCACGGACGGCTTGATCAACATGGTGCCTGATGGCACGATTGCCAAAGTGCTGGAAAAATCGGTTACTGCCCAGGAAAAGGCGTGTGAATTGGTAGACCTCGCCAATGAAGCGGGTGGACGCGATAATATCACAGTAGTTGTCGCTACGGTGAACCCGGACAGAAAGAAACTGAAGCGTTTGAAGCGGCGTGCGTGGTATCGTGAGAACGAAGAGGCCCTGAAAACCAAAATGCAACTGGCGCTTTTCGGTTTAATCTGCCTGTTGGTCGGGTTTATACTGGGCGTACTGTTTGCATGGTAATACCTTGTGGGTCGGCTGCCACGGTAGTGACTGCTTGTTCGCGGTGCAAAAAAAGCCGTGTTCTGCGTGGTTTTCAAAGCGTGTTTGAATTATACTGAACATCGTATGTGTGGCAATTATTAGTCAACGAAGAAATCAAAGAGGAGGAAGTGGTTCATGGATAGCATGTCACAACGGTTTAATGGATACGCCTTTGTTCACGGGCGTGTGCGGCTCCTTTGTCTGGCGTTGCTCGGGGTTGCGTTTGCATTGCAGGCAACTGCGGAGTTAACGCAGGTGCAGGTGGGCGGCGAACTGCGAACGCGGGGACGGTATTATATCAACGCATGGCAGCCCGGCGGACGGGCCACGCGCATTCCCAACGAACATCTGCGCGGACGTCCCATCGGATGGCGCGGCACGGATTCCTTGTTCAAATGGGACAGCAGGGGCAGCGACTGGACCATGTATGAAACATGCCTGTTGCTTAATGTCAAAGCCGATTTTACGGATGATGTATCGGCGTTTATCGAACTCTACGATAGATTTGTTTGGGGCACGCAATTCCGTTCCAACTATCTCACCGGAGAAGACCGGCGCGGCAACGGCAATGTTACGATGCATCAGGGGTATGTGGAGATGCGGCAGCTGTTGGACAAGCCGTTGCGGTTGCGCGTGGGCAGGCAGGAGCTGTTGTTTGGCAGGGGATGGCTGGTGTCCAATATGTTGACGCCGAGCCAGTATATTTCTCACGATGCATTTCGACTTACCTATGATGCCAACGACTTGACTGTGGACGCATTTGCGTCGAAGCTCGCGGAAAACACCTTTCAAGACGATTCGGATATTGATTTCTATGGGGTGTATGGCACGTACAGCGGGCTTGACGCGGTAAACCTTTCGCTCTATTGGTTCTTTGTGCGTGATGCGACTGAGATCCCGCGTTTTGAAACAACGCAACTGGGCAGATGGGTGAATACCCAACTCGGCTATGATTACTCCTCAACCAAGCTGCATTTTCTTGGCACCCGTCTTTTTGGTCGGAGCGGAGGCTTCGATTATGATTTGGAACTGGCCTATCAGTTTGGGGACGCCTCCCACATGGGTTCGTTGTTCAGGCCCGTGGGCAGTTTATTCGGAGACCCCAGTGCGCGGTATGATCATTGGGCTGCCGAACTGATGATTGGATATACTTTTCAAGATGTGGCATGGCAGCCCCGTGTGTATGTGCATGGCGTGTTTTTTGAAGGTCAGGACAATCGAAACATTTCCTTTTGGGATTGGATGAACCCATTTTATCGCCCGAAAGCCAGTGTGTCGTTTAACCGGCTGTTCAGTGACAAGAACTACATGCCCACGGTGAACGACAATAGTTGGCTTTCAAACTTCTACCAGGCAAACATCGGGCTTGAAGTACAGCCGACGCCGAAATTGCGGTTGCACGCGCATGTCGCCAAAAACTGGGTTCACAAGCCTTTTGACCCGCCCAAATCCATACGGTTTGGCGGTCGCCGCATCCCCGTGGCGCCGGCATTGAGTTTCTGGACTGACAAGGGCAGCAACAACATTGGATGGGAAGTCGCTGCATGGGCGCGATATGTCTATTCGGACAACTTGTGGTTCCTCTTGTATGGCAACTACCTGTGGGCTGGCTCCGGCCTTACCGATGGCGCGTTCATGCACTTCTACGGCACGGAGTTCAGCGGCGGCTCGTCTGACAAGAACGCCGGGTACGTCTTCTGGATGGCTGTGTTGGAGTTTTAGTCGGATATCGCCGGATTGTGTTGTGGCCTGTGCGGCTTGTGCCTGCGAAGCATGAAATGTGCAGGCCAAACATAAACCCGACGCTCGGTGGGCGCTGACGTTACGATGTGACTGTCGGAAGCCGCCATATATCGGGTTTATTGACATACAAACCATCTGTTACGGAAGTGCAGTGAGGCCGCAACAGCCGCAAGAGGCCGTTTCTCATGGGTAGCGTACATTTTTCCGGAATCGGGGGCACGGCAATGGTTGCCGGAGCGCGACTGGCCTTGGAAGCAGGCTGGGAAGTGCGCGGCAGTGACGCGCCTTTGTATCCTCCCGCGTCAAAGATGGTCGAAGCGCTTGGCGTACCGGTGGCGGTCGGCTACAAGGCCGCCAATCTGGACTGGCAGCCGGACACGGTCATCATTGGCAACGCACTCAGTCGCGGCAATCCGGAGGTGGAGGCGGCGTTGTCGCGACGCATGCGGTACATCAGTCTTCCGGAATGGCTTAAAGAAAACGTATTGCGCGACCGACGACCGGTGGCAATATGTGGCACCCATGGCAAAACCACCACCACGGCCCTTACCGCACACATCCTGAATCGCGGGATTCCAGATACAGGTTATCTCATTGGCGGCGAAGCGTTGGGCTTTGAGCATTCCGCGCGGTTGGGCGCTGCTGACATGCCTTTTGTAATCGAAGGCGACGAGTATGACACGGCATTCTTTGACAAGCGCGCCAAGTTCCTCCATTATCTGCCCGAAATTGCCGTTGTCACATCCCTTGAGTTTGATCATGGCGATATCTACGACGATTTGCCGGCCATTGAATTGGCATTTCAACGGATGTTGCGTCAGATTCCGCAGGACGGCATGCTGCTCTTATGTGCCGACAACCATGCCGTCTCCCTGGCTTCTCACGCATTTTCGCGTGTGGAGACCTATGGCTTTGACGACAACGCCCAGTGGCGGGGCGAGGTGCGGACAGACGCCGACGGCGCGAGCCACTTGGCTGTCTGGCACGGGGACGCGTATTGGGGCGAGATAGTACCGCCCATGGCGGGGCATCACAATTTGTCAAACACGCTTGCCGCTGTTGCCGTGGCGGCACACCTCGGCATGTCCCAGCAAACGATTGCAGCGGCGGCAGCGGACTTTCCCGGCGTACGCAGGCGCATGGAGGTCTTTTTGGAATATAATGGCGTCACATTTGTGGATGATTTTGCCCATCATCCCACGGCGATACGCGAAACAATTGCTGCCGCACACATGCGCTGGCCGGGGCAACCTGTTCGGGTGGTATTTGAACCCAGGTCGAATACCACCGTTACAAACCGCTTTCAACAGCAGCTGACAGATGCGTTCCTGGCGGCTGATGAAGTGTTTTTGGGGCCCATTCATCGCAAAGACGCGATACCGGAATCGGAGCGACTGGATACGGATGCCCTTGTGACGGCGTTGCGAAAAGCCCGTGTGCCCGCAGAAGCATTCGACGATGTTGACACGATAGCAACAACCGTCATGGACACCATGCGTCCGGGCGACATCGTGTTAATCATGAGCAACGGCGCTTTCGGCGGTATTTACGATTGCTTCCGAGCACAATGCCGGTAACTGGCGACGTCATCGCAATCGCGATGACGGAATGCTATAATGTGCCGCATAACGACGGGGGTGTTATTCTTTGACCCATGAGAGAGTTCCCCATGAGAGCGCAAATCATAAAAACCATTTATATTGAAGCGGCGCGGCGTATCTTCAGACAGGATGGCGAAGCAGCGGCATATACCGGCAATAGCTATCGGATTGATTTGATTGCGGAAGGGCCTGTTGACCCCGAAATCGGGTGGGTCATTGACTATGCCGACATGAAAAGATTCTTTGAACCCGTGCGACAACGCTTGGACCATTGTTGTTTGAGCGACATTCCGGGCTTGGAAGAAGATGCGTCCCCCGCGGCGCTGGAGGCGTGGATCG
>SKQZ01000478.1 GCA_007118765.1 Candidatus Hydrogenedentota bacterium | reverse complement strand
GCTTGCGCGGCGCGCCGACTCGCGGGCACGTGCCAGTGCCGGCAGCAAAATGGCCGCCAGAATACCGATGATGGCAATAACCACCAACAACTCTATCAGCGTAAAACCCGTCCCTTTCTTGTTCATGCCATTCTCCTTTAGGTTATGTATGCGTATCAGTACAGCACAAATACTTCAACTATTACTATACCCCAACTCACACAAATTGTAAAGAGCTAAAGACCAATAGGCGCACTGCCGCCGCCTATGGTATCATTAGGTAAGTCAGCGTGTGCGCGACCCGGCACACGCGCCACTGGCAGCATTGCAGTTACGATTGACAAGCGACGAAACGATCCCATTCGATTCGTTTCCAATACAACGGTACCCATCATGACCAGCACAACCAACTCATCCCCTTGGACGCCGGATTCGTGGCACATGAAACGGGCGGAACAACTGCCGCAATATGACGATGCCGAATTGTTTACGTCCTGTATTGCGGCGCTGTCCCGCAAACCGCCTGTCGTGGCGCAGGGCGAGATAGACCGCCTGCGCACCGAAATCGCGGAGGCGGCGGCGGGTCGTCGTTTCATCTTACAGGGCGGTGACTGCGCGGAACGCTTCAAAGACTGTACGGCCAAGGTGCTCAAACGAAAGCTACAGGTGCTGCTGCAAATGAGCATGGTGCTCACCTACGCCACACGCAAGCCGGTGACCCGCATTGGCCGCCTGGCGGGCCAATATGCCAAACCACGCAGCGCCAATGAGGAAACCGTGGGCACACGGAAAATGCCGGTATATCGGGGCGACTTGGTAAATGGGTATGACGCCGGCGACGAAGCACGACGTCCCAACCCAACCCGTATGCTCGAAGGCTATTACCATGCCACCGCGAGTTTGAACTATATCCGGGCGTTGATAGAAGGCGGGTTCGCCGACTTGCATCATCCTGAACAATGGGATTTGGAATTTTTGGAGAAGAGCCCGGAGGGCGATTCCTATCGGCGAATTGCCGACGCCATCACGGACGCCATTCACTTCATGGATACCGTGGGGGCGACGGACGTGGCGGAAAAGCTGCGGCGCATCGCCTTTTACACCTCGCATGAAGCGCTCTTGCTGCCATACGAAGAAGCGCTGACACGCATGGATGACAATGAAACGGCATACAACCTGGGCGCGCATTACCTGTGGCTTGGCTATCGCACCTGCACCCTTGACGGCGCACACGTGGAATATCTGCGCGGCATCGAAAACCCCATCGGCATCAAAGTGGGGCCGGGATTGGATTCGGATACGCTACTGGCGTTGCTCGCCGTGCTGGACCCCCGTAAGACGCCCGGACGCATCACCTTAATTACACGGTTTGGAGCGAACACGGTGCGCAAATCGTTGCCGTCTGTCATAAACAGCGTACAAAAGGCGGGACATCCCGTGCTCTGGTGCTGCGACCCGATGCACGGCAACACCGAAACCGCCTCCGACGGACGCAAGACACGCCGTACCGCCAATATCTTTTCCGAGATAGAACAGACCTTTGCCATTCACGGCGATTCGCACTCGTGCCTGGGCGGCGTTCATTTTGAATTAACGGGCGATGTGGTGACGGAATGCATCGGCAATAATGAAGAACAGGATTTGTGCGGGCGCTACGACACCGCCTGCGATCCCCGACTTAACGCCGAGCAATCTTTGGAAATGGCCTTTCTCATTGCACGGCTGTTGCGGTGAAGTTATTGTTATGACCTATATACCACCAAAACCATTTGCATGGAATCATTGCGGTATCTGCGGCAATCCACTGGAAGAGGCCTTCGACGGGGAGCAGATGCGCCCTTATTGCGGCGACTGCAATCGACATTATTATCGCAATCCCGTTCCGGCGTGCTGCGTATTTGTGCGCGACGCCGATAACCGGCTGCTCTTTGCGCAGCGGGCTGTCGAACCCTGTCGCGGGCGATGGACGTTGCCGGGCGGGTTCATGGAACTGAACGAGACGGGCGAACAATGCGCGCTGCGTGAACTGTCCGAAGAAACCGGCCTGACCGGGCAGAATCCGCGGCTGCTTGGTGTGAGCGTGAGCCAGAGCGCCGACAAAGGTGCGGTGCTGGTGGTTGGCTATGTCATTGAATCGTGGCACGGCACATTGCAGCCGAACTCAGACGTCAGCAACCTTCGTTTCTATGACAAGGCCGAACGGCCGGATGTGCCGTTTGAAGCGCATCGCGAATTGCTGGCCCACTATGACGACGTGTGTTTATGAAGGAAAAGAAACTCGAACAATTGGGCATTGTCACGGCGGAGGGACGCAAGGCGGCGCGCTTGTGCGTGGAACATGCAACACATGCGGGGCTGACGCACAAGCAGATCACGAAGAAACTCCGTGCCGTGGCACGGAATCCCCAAACACATCTGCGCGATTCGTTGTTTGCGCCCCTTGCAGAGGCGCTGACTCTGCGTCGCGCAACGCCCGCCACACGTTCGTCGCCGTGCGACGCCAACCACAGCGCCAACTACAAACAATGGGGTGTTGATCTGGACCCCAAATCCATTGAGCAGATGGAACGGGCCTGTTCGTTGCCCGTGGCAGTGCGGGGCGCACTCATGCCGGATGCCCATCTGGGGTACGGACTGCCCATTGGGGGCGTATTGGCAACCGATAATGCCGTAATCCCCTATGCCGTCGGCGTGGATATTGCCTGCCGCATGAAACTCACCGTGCTGGACATGCCGCCGGAAACACTCGACGATGATCAGTCCGATATGCTGCGCCGCGCCATTGAAACGGAAACCCGATTCGGCGTGGGCGCCTCCTTCCGAAAGCGACGCACCCACCCGGTAATGGACCGCGACTGGGGCGTCTCGCCAATAACCAGAAAGCTGAAGGACAAGGCATGGGACCAACTGGGCACCAGCGGCAGCGGCAACCATTTTGTTGAATTCGGCGTCCTGCACATTGCTGATGCGACACTCGGTCTTGAGCAGGGTAGCTATCTGGCGCTAATGAGCCACAGCGGCAGCCGGGGAACGGGCGCACAGGTCTGCAAATATTACAGCGAAGCGGCGCAATCGGAATGCAAGGGGCTGCCCAGAGAACTGCGTCATTTGGCATGGATGACGCTTGACAGCCACACGGGCCGGGAATATTGGGCGGCCATGACATTGATGGGGCAGTATGCCGCCGCGAACCACGAACTCATACACCGCCATATTGCATCACATCTGGGCGTGGAAGTTTTGCTTGACATCGAAAACCACCATAACTTTGCATGGAAAGAACGGCACGACGGACGCATTGTTGTTGTCCATCGCAAAGGCGCCACACCTGCCGCCGCCGGGCAACTCGGCATCATCCCGGGTTCCATGGCAACGCCCGCCTATGTCGTGCGCGGCAAGGGCAACCCCGAAAGCCTGGAAAGCGCATCGCACGGCGCGGGACGGGTCATGAGCCGCACGGCAGCCAAACGCACCCTGCATTGGAGCGACGCCCGCCATCTGCTCAATAAGAATCGCGTAACCCTCATCACCGCGGGCATTGATGAAGCGCCCATGGTGTATAAAAACATAGACACCGTTATGGAGGCGCAACGGGACTTGGTGGATACCCTTGCAACGTTCCTGCCGCGGCTTGTGAAAATGGCGCCCGCCGGCGAACGACCGGAAGATTGAGCCCCATTGTTTCCCCCGTCACAGCGGAGTGCCGACATGCCGCGAATAACACGCCCTGCGATGTCAGGCGGGTACCCCATGCCGTGCAACAGCGGCGCGAAAAGCATTGTCAGCAACAGGCGGCTGTCATGCCCGACCCGGTTATTTGCCTTCCGTTACTGACTTTTCTATGGACTTCAGGATTTTCAATATTAGCCCTGATTCAAAAGCGGACGCCAACGCACCGGCACAAAACCTGTCATTCCTGACTATCGCCGTAATCAACTTACATTTGTTGACAAGCGTGGTGGAATCGAAATCAAAATCGCTGTCACCTGCCATCGCTCGCCCTTCATCCCACCCGGCCCAGTAGAATTTTATGGCGATGGGAATCTCGTAAACAATGCGTTGAAATTCGTCAACAATCGGCACCGGTATCGGATATGACAGTATTTTAACGCCATTCTTGTCCGCTTTTTCCTTCGAAACTTCATGAAACGTTGTTGTTTTTTCGATTTCGGGAATCAACGCCAACAACGGCGCCCAATCCTGATACGTGAGCGCCGCTATCTTTTCTTCACAGCCTTCTTCTTCTATCATCATGTCCAACGCCCTTTCCATCTATCACGCCGCCTGCACGGCGGGTTCCCTGTGAAATATCCGGGCTAGTGTACCGCACCACTACCGGGATTTCAAGGCGTTGTAGCCCTTTCATCCCCGCATATCCCGGGCGCGAGCAGTCTATATGTCGGAGGCAATGACAACAGTTTTCCGTTGCTGTTGTTGCTCTCCGGTGTGTTAGAATGAAATCACGTTACTAATAGGCACGGTGCACCACATACCGCACAACGGACCGCCCAAAACCACGCCGGGCTACTTGTCTGCCCTGTCATTTAACACAAGAGAGGCGCTTCATGAATATAAACCATGTGTTTAGAAATGTTGTTGTGGCACTCGTTATCTTTTTTGTCGCGTTTGGCCGGGGTGGCGCTGCCGACACGCTCGGTGTGAACGATGCGTTGCGTACATATACGGAATTTGCCGACGGCGCGAACCGGGGCCTATATGATCCGGAAACGGGCAGCAACGGCTACCCTGATGAGGCATACGACGCGACGATGGCGATGGTTGTCAATTGGCATGCCATGCCCGGCGACGTTCCCAATCGTGATGGACATTTGCGGTATCGTCAGGTGCATCCCGAAACTTCGGACTGGACGCTGGCAACGGGAGAGACCTTTGAGTTCTGGCATCGTGCCGAACTGATTCATCGTGTTGTTTTGACGGACTTGGAACCGGGCTCGGTATACGAGTATCAGGTGGCGGTTCGGGGGCGTTCGTTTCATTTCCGCACCATGCCCGCGTGCCTTGATGAGCGGCCCGTCCGTTTGGCGATGACCGCCGACCATCAAGCGCCGGAATGGCGCGAGGCCGCCCATGCCAACGCGAAACGCATCGCCGAACAACAGCCGGACATGTTCATCGCCGCCGGGGATTTCGTAAATTGTGAGGGCGAGATTACCGCAGAAAACGCCGAGCGCTGGGCGTCGTATCTCGATTATCTCTACAATGCCGACGATGGGTATTTTATATACCCCAAGGAAATAGACGGTCGGATTTTTGACAACCTCGTCGTTCCCCATCTCGGCATCCTGGGCAATCACGAAACAGGCAAGGCCCATCATATCCGCTGGCCCGCCTGTGTAAACACCGGCCGCGCCGAGCCTGGCTACCCGCGCTACGTGGCCGGAAATTGGATGCAACTCCTCTTTCACTGGCCATACAGCAGCGAAGGGTTCTACAGCGAGTTTAATCCCGACCATCCAAACATGGATCCCGAGCATGTTCGCGAAGGTTTCGGCAAGGGCGGCTACGGCGCGCTGCGTTTTTCGGATTATCTGCTGCTTATCGCTCTCGACAACAGCCAGAATTTTGAAGGTACGCCCGATGTGGGACTGAAGGATTGGACCGGAACCCCCATCACGGACCGCTGGCCTTGGTTCGAGACGTTACATGCCGACATCCGTCAGGATGAATGGCTGCACAACCTGCTTGAACCGGAAGATGGCGCCAAAGCGGGCGATGTGTATACCCACATCATCCCGATGTGGCATAGAGGTCTCTTCGGCACGGTGCGTCTGAACATGAGTCTGAAAAACCGCACGCTGATGAAGTACTGGTTGCCGGTGCTGTATCGGAACAATGTGCGCTTCATAAAAGAGGGGCACGATCATGTCTATACCCGCACCGTCCCCATCAGTATCACGGATGAACAGCCGGCGCATACCCGTATAGACACGGTTTATTACGAGCCCAACACCTGGCCGCTGCCCGAAGGGCTGAGCCAGGAGTACCGTGACGCATTTTTTGCGGTGGAGGTGTTACGGGATAATGATACGGACGCTATCGTCGGATGGGCCTATGACGGCCACTACGCCACTTACGCGCCCGACGGCTTTGTGGTTCAGGGACATGGCGGCTGGGCGGCAGGCCGACGCAACCCCGGTGACCGTGGCGGCGGCAATGCGGGCTTCTGGTTTGTTGACCCGGCCAAAGGCGGCGAGAGTTTTGGCGGCGCCGAGTCACTCCACACCACCACGGTTATTCTCACCAACGACAGCCTAACCTTTAAATCCTATCATCCTGACGCGGAACTGCCCATTCACAAAGCCCGCTGGGACAAAGCAGCCGACCGCTGGTACGCATTCGATTTTGATACCAATGTGTGGCATGACTATGACAAATAACACAGGGCGCCTCTCCTATCCCGGATTTCAAAGCGTTGACATAACGGGCGCATCACGGGGAACGGCAATGATTGGGTGTGGGGGTTTCTTGCATTCCGGGGGGAATTCCGGCACACTGTATACGGATGGACAGCGGTGCTCCCGACGAGAAACAGGGGCGGGCGTTTGTCCATATCGGCCCGGATATTGTGTCGGGCCGGTCGGGGCTTTGAATCGCCCGACATGAAAACACGGTGGTATTGGAACGGATATCCAATGTACGCTTCAATGAAACACACCCAACATGGTTGGCTGCCGCGCGCGTATGCCTCCAGACTGCGCGACAAGACAACAACGCTTTGCGACCCCGGCGGTAAATACCAACCCGGAGAATTCGCAGGCTCACGGCAAAACCCCGCTATAGCGGGGTGAGCTTTCCGAATCAGCGTTGTTGTAAATCACTTCCAATCTTCCAACGCATATCGCACGTTATGGGTGCAATACCTTTTGAGGAGGTTCCATCTCCTTAATCATTATCGGTTCCGCCGCCGCATTTGTCGCCGGGTTTACCCAAAGCACGCTGGGGTTTGGCATGGCCCTGGTGCTGGCGCCCTTTCTTATGGTGATGCTGGAACCTGTTGCGGTCGTGCCCACGGTGGTGCTGGTGAGTGCGGCCAACACGCTTCTGGTGGCGCTTCGTTCGCGCCGGTTGCTCAAGTGGCGTTTGCTATTGCCTTTGTCCGTGGGGGGCATCGCCGGGTTTTCGGTCGGGATTCACGTGTTGCAGCTGCTGAACCAAGACCTTGCGCGGGTTTGTGTCGGATTGCTGGTGCTTTTCTTTACCGTGGTGTTGTGGTCGGGCTGGCGCTATCCCCTTCCCGAGACGCCCTGGACGCTGACGCCCGTGGGCATGGCCAGCGGTTTTACCGGCGGTGTAACGTCCATCGGCGGGCCGCCGGTGGCCCTTTTTCTGGCCAATCAGAACACGCCCCGGGACGTGTTTCGGGCGAATCTTGTGTGTTATTTCTTCATCATCAGTTGCTACGGCATTATGCGTTTGACGCTGAACGGCATTTTGAGCGGCGCCGTGGCCCGATACGCCGGCGCGCTGGTTCCCGCCACCGTGCTGGGAACGTTGGCGGGCCTTTACGTGGGGGTTCGTATTCCCGAAACGGCCTTCAAGCGCGCCGTGTTCGGACTGTTGCTTATTGTGGGCGGGGTGTTGGTATACAACGGGTTGCGTTAACCCGGATATTTCATCAGGTTTCGTCGTGAGCCTGAGAAGGTTGCGCCAGAGCAGGTGCTTTGCGCAGGCCGCCGGCTGACAGCGTGTTATCACACGTCGAAGTCGGCGGGCAAGCAAAGTGCCTGATATGGTGTTAGATTCGCAGGTGCAACAGAAATCTT
>SKQZ01000099.1 GCA_007118765.1 Candidatus Hydrogenedentota bacterium | reverse complement strand
TCTTCCGCCGCCGCCACAACCTCATAGTTCGGTTGCACAATGAAGTCGCCTTTCTGATCAGGGTAGTGTTCCTGCAGATGCTGCAGGTCGGCGTCAAACAGTATGGCTTCCCCCAGTTTGGAAACGCGAAAACACGGTTCTCCATCGGCCCAACCGCGATCCACAATGCCCAGCCACACGAACGTTTCTTCCAGCGCACGCGCCAACCGCGACTCCACACCGCCGCTGACACTGGGCGCCACATATTCATAATGTGCGCCAATATGCCGCAAACACGGCGCGTCGGTTTGGTCCACCAGCGTCTTGGCGTATTGCAGAAAATCCATCACCCGATACCACGCGCCGGATTTCATCTCTTCCGCCGCTTGTTCGAGCAGGGTGCGCGACGCTGACACGTCGGCCTGTGCCGTGAGCCAGTTACACACAACGCGATGTCGTTCAATGCGGGACATATCCACAATTTCGTCTATGGCCCCGCCCTGCAACGTGTTGTCCACCCGGGCAACCCATCCCAGTCCTTCTGCAACCCACAAAGACGTGTTTAACAGCGCTTCATCATCGTCGTCACAGGCCTTCAAAAGCCGCCGCTTATCGCCCATAAACAACTCGCCGTCATTGCGCAGTCGGGCGCGTCGCGCCGCAATGGCGGCCCCTATGCGGCATATATGCTCTGAAAAAGAAATCCCCCGGGCACAGACATCTTCAACCGTTGTTTTTACCGGCGCGAGTTTTGCGCCCTGCGCATCGGCGTGGGCGTCACCGTCATGCCGGTAATTGCGTACCTCTTTTAATAACGCGACTGCCCGCATCAAACGGTCTTCCGAATCAAACCGGAACAACTCAAAACAGGCGCACCCCTGAAGCAACTCCCACAAGGCCTGTTCAATTTCGTATTCCGACCCGCCGTGGACCGCATACAATTGGGACACGCTCATAATCCCGTCTTTTGACTGCCATAAAATATCGAATACTTCACGGGCGCACGCCGAAAAATCATGAGACGCCACATAGTTCATGACGGAATCGGGATGTTTGTAGGTATGCGTCAACACCTGCTCGAACAGTTCTTTTTTGGGAAGCCCCTCGGATAATCCCAACCGCTCCTCAATGCGTTGGATATCTTGGTCGGGTAGAGCACGTATACGTTGCATCAGCGCAGCCACATCGCCGTGACTTTCCAGCCCTTCGAGCACCCGTTTCACGGCGTGAAAGCCTTCAGGGGCAAGCCGTATCTTGGTCAGGTCGGTATACAGGAGTTTATGATTGACGTCAATCAGGTACTCGATCTCTTCCTGCGACAACTCCAACTTCTTTGCCAGGAACCTCGGCGTCAACCCGGAACGGCTGTTCTGCGACAATTCGCGTGCGATCAAAAATGTGGCGCGACTGATGCCTTCCAGCGAAGCCAGTAAACTCGCACGATGACGCATTGCAACACACCTTCCAGGATTCTGTACGCCGACCCTTCCCTGCATCACCACATCACGTCGGCATAACACGACGAAACGAACAAGATGCGCAGGCTGCCAAACAAAAATCAAAACCCTTATTATAGTCAATACCGGCAAGGCCTGACAAGGTATACTTGACGCTTTTTTGCGGATTCCGATACCATGTGGCGCAGGAAACCAACATCACTTCAATTCACGAGCCCATGCAACACAATAGCAGTAATTTTGAATTCATGCCCAAACAGGTATTGAACCGGCACTGGTTTTGGGTATTCCTGTGGACGGCGGCAGGCATATTTCTGGGACGCGCCACCGGCGGCATGGGCGTGGTATTGATGCTGTGTTGTTGTGTCGCCGGTTTGGCCGTGTTTATCGCCCCCTTTCCAATACGGCAGCGGGCATACTTGGGCTTTGCGTTGCTGTGTTTGGCGCTGGGGGCAGCCCTTTTTGTGGCGCGCCGCCCCGATGCGGCCTCAGACAGGGTGCATCAATACGCCCTGACCTATCCACCGCAACGCATGGTGTTTGAAGGCGTCGTCCGCAACGCCCAAGTGTTGCACCGTGGCCGAAACTATCTTCGGTTTGAAATGGAGGTCACCGAGAAACGGACCGGCGGCCAGACGACGCCGGTGGAAAGCACGGTGCTTGTTCGCTGGAGCGGCGCCAATATGCCTGTATATAACGGTTCCCGTGTTCGCGTCGCCGGCAAATTATCCCCCCATTTGGACGTGGTCAACCATGGCATACACAGCATTGAAGACCTTTATCGGGGACGCGGCATCTTTTCCGTCATCCATGCACGCGGCGACGATGCGGTCAAAACGCTTCGGCCCGGACGGTTCAGCCCGCGATACTGGGCATCCCGGCTGCGCCAATGGCAAAGTGACCGGCTGACCGTTGTAACTCCGGCGGCCGTGCAGCCTTTTGTC
Source organism: Candidatus Hydrogenedentota bacterium (assembly GCA_007118765.1). Classification (GTDB taxonomy): domain Bacteria; phylum Hydrogenedentota; class Hydrogenedentia; order Hydrogenedentales; family CAITNO01; genus SLFT01. Next base: position 5,400 of record SKQZ01000099.1, on the reverse strand, counting down.
AACGGCGTGTGGCTTGGCGCACGCGAATTGATTGACCGGGAAGAATACGAACGCTTTATTCATTCCGGCACGGCGCACATCCTGGCGGTCTCCGGCATACACGTGGCCATTATTGCATTCAGCTTAAACTTCCTGCTGAAAAGAACGCCTCTGCCGCGACGACTGCAAATTTTCATTATGATGGTATTCGGCGTTTTACTGTTTGCGCTCATGGCAGGGGCGCGGACCGCCACCATGCGTGCTACGTTTCTATTGGCCGTATACTATGCCTACGAGTGGTTTGATCGTGAGCCTGACTCGCTTTCCGTGCTGGGACTGTGTGGCATTGTCTTTCTCGTATGGAACCCAAATCTGCTTTTTCAGGCAGGTTTCTTGTTGAGCTTTGGCAGCGTTGGCTCCATCCTGCTGTTTTATCCCGGCATGCAACGGGCCATGTCGCGGCTACCCCGTATCCTTGCGGCCTCGCTGGCCACCACGTTGTCGTCACAGGTGCTCACATGGCCCATAGCAGCGTGGTATTTTAACATCGTGCCATTGGCCGGCATTATTGCAAATATCATTGTGGTGCCCCTGCTCACCGTGACACTGTGGCTATGCTTTGCCACCATGGTAATCGCGGTGTTTTCCACTTCTGCGGCCATGATCCCGGGATATGCCCTGTTGCCCGTGGTCACGCTTATTCAACAAACCAACGCAATGGCGGCATCGCTGCCGCTGGCCTACAACGCCGTGCCGCGTCCTACCATGATTGCCATCGTGGCATACACCATTGCAACGCTGTATCTTTTCCGCGTGCTGTACGATGCCAAAGACCGTCGGCGCAACATGGTGGCCGTGGCGATATTGCTGCTGACGGCGGCCTTGTTCTGGCGCGCGCCGCACGCCACAACACCGCGGCTGGATTTTATTGATGTCGGCCATGGAGACGCAATCTTTGTGCGCACCCCGTGCAACACAACCATGCTGGTAGATGGCGGCAGTGCCACGCAATTTATTGACAGGGGCGCACGAACAGTGGCCCCCTTTCTTCATGCCCACGGCGTAACCCGGCTGGATTACGTCGTTGTCAGTCACAACCATAACGACCACATCGGCGGGTTATTCCATATTATCGAGCGGTTTTCCGTAGGCGCCGTCGTCATGGGACCTGAACGCGCTGAACCGGTGGATTTGGAGCAGGCCTTTCTGGCACTGTGCAACAACCACGATGTCTCAGTCATACGAATGCAGCCGGGTGACACGCTTCCGGCAGAAGAAGCATTCATAGAGGCCATTCATCCTGAACCGTCCTGGACGTTTGGGCGCTCTGAAAATGACCAGTCCCTTGTGTTGCATGTCGCGTGGCACGGCGTGTCGGTGTTGCTTACCGGCGACATCGAGCGCGCTGCCGAAACCTTGTTGACCGATCATATTACGGGCCCCGTACCGATTCTGAAAGTCCCCCATCACGGTTCCGGCAGTTCCAGCACGGAGGCGTTCTTGCAGCGCGTCCAGCCAAAAGTAGCGATAACATCCTTGCGCACTGCCGGTGCGCGCACCCCATTTATGCCGCTTGAGGTCGAACAACGGTACGCACAGCTGAATATCCCGTTGTTCCGAACAGACTGGCACGGGGGCGTCCGCATCACGGGGGATTCCGACGGCATACAGATTGAAACAGCGCGGGGCGCACGGGGATATTGCCTTACATACCGGTCCCCTGAGCGGATGACCTCGTCCGCCGCGCAGGCCGTTCCATGACGGCTCTTTTGCAAGCACAGAAAAAGAATCGTCAGGAAATCGCGCATGCAAATGCGTTATACTACGCAACGAGTGAGCAAAGCCATGTCAACAGCAAGCGAAAAGAACAACTGCAGTAGCGAGTCGTAAAAGAAGGCAGCACGTATTCATGGAAATCATTAAAGAAATCTGGGCGTTCATGCGCGTACGGAAGAAATTCTGGTTGGCGCCGATTATCATTTCTTTGCTGCTTCTCGGGATGCTGTTCATTTTCGCGGGGCAGGCGGGCGTGGTTTCGCCGTTTATTTACGCACTGTAAACGTCCCTTACGCATCGCCGTCCATGCTTGCCGTTTTCGTGCAGGTTGCATTCATTTCCCTGACATTGTATGCTTTATTCCCGGTGGACGGGTTGGACACCGTCATGTACCGTGTGTTGTTTCTACAAGCATTAACTGGTGGAGGCCTCCATGAGCATAGAACTTCCAAGACTGAAATCCTATTCGCGCATGAAGGAAATCATGACCATGTATTACATGGGCGCGAAAATGGCGGAGGGAACAGACCAAAAGCAGGCATGGATCACCAGCGGCGCGCCGGTCGAGTTTCTTTACGCGGCGGACATTACCCCCCTCTATCCCGAGAACCATGCGGCCATGTGTGGCGCCACACGCATGGCGGACACTTTGTGCGGCGCCGCCGAGGATGCCGGGTTCTCGCGCGACCTCTGCTCGTATGCGCGCACCGACATCGGCGCCATCATCAGCGAAACAAGTCCCATTCCCGGCGGACTGCCCAAGCCGGATCTGCTGGTGTGCTGCAACAATATCTGCGGCACGGTCACCAAGTGGTATCAAGAATTGCAACGTCGTTTCGATGTGCCGCTGGTTTTCATTGACGCGCCGTACCAGTATGATGCGGAAGACACGGACCACGCCGTCACTTACATGAAAGAGCAATTGGAAGCGTATATTCACATTATTGAAGACGTCACGGGCAAGCCTTTCGACCATGACCGGTTTAATGAAGTATGCGAGCTCTCCGAACAGGCTGCGGCGCTTTGGCGCGACATTCAGGGCATGCTTGCCCACAAACCCGCGCCCATGAATTCCTTTGACACATTTATTCACCTGGCGCCCATTGTCACGTTGCGCGGCACGCCGGTGTGCATTGAATACTACGAACAACTCAAGGCGGAGGTACAGGAGCGAATAGACAACGGCGTTGCCGCCATCCCCGGCGAAAAATACCGGCTCGGATGGGACAATCTCGCCATTTGGCACCGCATCAATCAACTGTCCCAGATGTTCGCCCAGCACCAGGCCGCGCTGGTGGTGTCCACCTACCCCGAAAGCTTTTGTTATCAGGGGCCCATTCAGGACGAGAACGACCGGTTGCGCACCTATGCATCCACGTACATCGGCGGCTACATTAACCACGGCCTGGATTATCGCGAAAAGGAATTGTCGCACATGGCCGAGAGGTTCAGCCTGGACGGTTTCGTGATGCACTCCAATCGCAGTTGTCGCGCCTATTCCTTTGGTCAGTATGAGCTGGCAAGGCGTCTGGAAGATAAACACGGCATCCCTTCGCTGATGCTTGAAGCCGATATGAATGATTCACGCACATGGTCTGACGAGCAGGTGAACACGCGTGTTGAAGCCTTTATGGAGACCCTCGCGGCCAGAAACACATAATCCGGCACGAGACGCACAACATGGCGGGATGCCCTTTCAACGCATTGTGGTGTCGTGGCCTTTTCGGTCGTGGCAATGGGATAACAACGCGACGGAAAGGAAAGGGAACGTATGCGAGGCGTATGTATCGGCATGTTGCTCATGGTGTGGTGCGGGGTCATAGGCGCTTCAGAAACCCAACCCCTCCGGATAACCTTTGTCTCGGGCTCTTTTGAGTATGATTCGGATGCATGTCTGGAACTGTTGGAAGCGTATTTGCACGACCACTACGAGGTTGAAGTCGCCTTCCTGAAAGCGACGGACTGGGATGTGCTGCCGGGGCTTGAAGCGCTGGACGATTGTGACGTGGCATTGTTCTACACGCGCCGCCTTACCCTCGACGGTGAAGACTTGGAAAAGGTGCGTGCCTACAAAGAATCGGGACGCCCCTTTGTTGCATTAAAGACGGCCAGCCACGGGTTCCAGCGTTATCTCCAGTTTGACGCCGAGGTCTTGGGCGGCAATTATCGCGGCCATTTCGGACACGGGCCCACCAAAGAAGTGGGCGTCATGCCCGCGGCGCGGGAACACCCGGCGCTCAAAGGGGTGGGACCCATCCGGTCGCGATATAGTTTGTATCGAACGAAACCGTTGGCCGATGACACCGAAACGCTGATGATCGGCCGAACCCCTTTCTCGGAGGGATGGCAGCCGGTCACATGGACGCGGAAATACAAGGGCGGGCGCATTTTCTACACGTCCCTCGGCGGTCTCCGCGATTTTGAAGGCGACAGTTTCAAGCGGCTTGTTGCGAATGCCTTGTTTTGGGCGGCGGAACGCGAACCCAACCGCAGGCCGTTGCCGGAAATCACGCCGTGGGAACGGAGAACAGGCGCCATTACCGTGCCGCTGCGTTCACGGGAGCAAACAGACGACGGCTGGCATGAAACCGGCCTGAACCGGGAGTTGCGCATCGAAAACACCGCCCTGCTCCTGTGCGATATGTGGGACAAACATTGGTGTACTTTTGCCAGCGACCGGGTGGCCGAGATGGCGCCGCGCATAAACGAGGTGGTCAGTGAAGCACGCGCCGCCGGCATGTTGATTGTCCATGCGCCTTCAGACACGCTGGGGTTTTATGTGGAACACCCCGCACGACGACGCATACAAAAGGTGTCCGCAGTTGAACCACGGGAGGTGCGGACGGTGGAAGACGAGCCGCCGCTGCCCATTGACGATTCCGATGGCGGCTGCCCGGACGACGAGACGCAATACAGCGCATGGACACGACAACACCCGGCCATCGAAATACATGATACGGATGTCATTTCAGACAACGGCCATGAGGTATACAGTTACCTGCGGCATCACGATATTGACACCGTCATCTACATGGGCGTACACACCAACATGTGCATTCTAGGACGTTCCTTCGCCATTCGCCAGATGACGCGCTGGGGCATGGACTGCATCCTGATCCGCGACCTCACCGACAGCATGTATAACCCGGCCATGCCGCCTCATGTGTCCCACGACGAAGGCACCGAACTGGTGGTACAGCATATTGAAAAGTATTGGGCGCCGACAGCGTTAAGCGAAGACCTGCTCACAGCGATAAAGGACAAGCCATGAAAACGTCCTACCCATCCCACTGCAAAATTGACCCAAACCTTTGGCTTGATATATTTTCCCACTCATGACGCAGAAATCAGAACAACAAAAACTGGCAAACAAAACACCCGCGGCCATGTTGCGGCCAAGCGGCGGGTATCGCTTCTTGAAGTCTTTTCAGATGGCGGAAATCGTGTTTGACGCCACAGTTGCTTTTTGTAAGAGTTGCCCGGAGTTAACCCCGCGGTACCGCGATCAGATGGTGCAAGCAGCACGCAGTGGCCGTCAAAATATCGCCGAGGGCAGCTGTGCCGCGGCAGCTTCGGCCAAATCGGAAATTCTGTTGACCAACGTGGCGCGAAGCAGCCTTGAAGAATTATTGCTGGATTATGAGG
>SKQZ01000283.1 GCA_007118765.1 Candidatus Hydrogenedentota bacterium | reverse complement strand
CACGCGGTCTGCCTGGATTGCTTCCCATGCGGCGGCTTGTCGCGGAAACACAAAATAGCGATTGTAGAGCGCTCCACGAAACACCACCAGGAAAGCGATGACGACAATCAGCAAAAGAACCAACGTAATGCGGCCAGTCCAACGTAACACGGTGCGAATCCTTGAAGTATTGCTCATGGCGATTGTTCTTTCTGTAGGCCGAGAATGGCTGTCCACATGCTCATGGCAGCCGTGTCGGGCGTATTATAATGAATGCAGTATCGCGCTTGCCGGTGAGGCAACCGTTACCGTTAGTATACAAGAAGTGCGCGAAACAATCTAATGCATCGCGAGGGTGGCAGTGTGTTCGTGTCTGTCAATGCGAATGAGCATGGGGTCGAGGGGTGACAGCACACGCGGAAAAGCAATGTCCCGTCCCTGTATCAGATCGCGTCCGGTACTGGATGCGCCGGTCACATGGCAAAGAACAGGGCTCGTGCGCAGATTAACGATATAAAGGTAGTGCTCGCCGTCGTATTCCACATAGCGGGAACGCACCCCCTCGATGGGGTATCCGAAGGCATTGACAGGACGCATGATGTCCGGCAGTACGCCCCGCTCCATCGCCGCATCCATGGCGTGCAGATATTCGGTGGGCAGATTCATGCCCCGCACCAGCACGGTATTGGAGGTGGAGCGGATGACATCGCCGCGGGAGTGGCCGCGCTCATTATACGGAATGGGTGTACCCACGCGGGCCACCATGCCGCCGTCTTCCACAAACTGTGCCAGCAGCGAGAATGTTTCGTCGGACACGGCGAGCGTCTCCGGCAAAATCAGGACCCGAATGCGGCTTAATGCGCCGCCTTGGATTTTGGATTCCGTCAAGAAGTGAATGGGATGTCCCGCAAACGAAGCCCCTTCAAACGCATATCGGGCGGACTCAAGGTGCGGCACGCCATCATCCATAATTTTTGATGCCTCGCTGAAAAGGATGCCAATTTCCGGCGGCGCCTGTTGGAATGCCGTTACGATTGGCGCGAGCCGGTTAATGTCAAGTGCGGCAAAGACAAAGGCTTCCAACGATTCCGGGTGATCCAGTACTGTGCTATTTGCGGGCAATGCAATGCCATTCGCGCCGCTTATGACCGCTTCCCATACGGCGCTGCGCGTCACGGCATACCGTCGCGCCGGCGTATCTACCCCCTCCAGGTCAATGTCGCCCGAGAGGTTCAAAATGGGTTTGGCCGGTGCGTAAGACCGCATCAGTGCATAGTGGGCGTGCGTTTCGGGGTAGTTTATGGCATAGAGGGAATCTGTGGGGACAGTTTTGCCAACACAGGCTTGAAGCGCCATCATGCGCGCGGTCGAGTCGCGGTTGGCGCTGTACCGGGTTTCTCCGGGATCAAACGCGGTGTTGGGCATTGTCAGCGTAACCGGCACATCCGGTGCGTGTGCAATCATTTCCTGCTGCATGTTGGCCAATGTATGCGCAATTAACTCCCGATGAAACGATTGCCACTCGAATTGATAGGCACGGCGGTTTTGATACCGATGGTCCTCATGTTTCCCCCAGATGGTAATCTCGTCATAATCGGCAAGATGTGCGCGCCAGAGTCGGTTAAGGTCTATCCGATCAGGATAGCGCTCCATCACTTGCTCAATAAAGCGCTGGCGCACGGATTCCCCGTCATATTTGAACTGTGGCGCATGGGCCATGCTGGCGGCCACTACGTTGCCGCGTCCGCTGATGGCCGATGCCATGGCTGCCAGTCGCTCGGTGTAAAGCGTGTTGAATTCGGTATGCGCCATATTTACGAAGCCCGTGTGCAACAGCTCCGGCCACTCGTCCATGATGGGGCCTGCAATTGCGTCTTGGTTAAGCTCCAAGGCAACGGCGATGTTCGATGCCTTCGCATCATCAAGGGTGCGGGCTATGGTGGCGGCAATGGTTTCAGGCGAATGGCCGACCGGAATTGTTGCGACCGTAAAGTTCAACCCGTAGTCGGCCATCTGTTGCATTTGTGAATCAAGCGTTTTATCAGCGTCCAGCGCAATGCCGAACAAGTACACGGGACGATCATCCACTTGGAGACCGCCGTCGCGTATGGAGATGTGTTGATAGGATTCCGGCTTGGGGTATGCAGGCGCTTCCAGCACGCCGCCGCCAAAGACAAGCGCTGCGTGGAGCCGTTCTTCCAGTGTCTCCAGATAAGTGGTCAGCTGTTCAAGCCGCTGCCACTCCTGCCCGGCCAGCGCCCGGCGCGCATTGCGCAACGTGTTCTGTGCGATGTTAAACTGACTATTCAGGTAATGCGCGTTGGCCTGTTCCGGCGGCAACTCAGCAAACCTGTTCTCCAAAACATCAAGCGCCCGGGTCGCGTCCGCCAACGTGTTTTCCCAATGGTTGGCGCTGACTTTCTGAAAGGGGAGCAAACAGTATGCCGGGGGAAAATCATTGGCATAATCCACTTCTACAGCCATCACATAGGCGCCTGCGGTCAACGCCGATGCATGCCACGGAAACGTCAGCTGGTTGCGCCCGCGGCGAAGGTTGGCGTCCAGGATGGTCTTGTATACGATCTCATCGGTACTGTCTTTTATGATAAAAGCGACCCGTGTGGCCTGGTAGGGTATGGCGGCATCGAGTTCCACCAGATACGAGGCGGTTTCCCTTGGGCTGACCGAATCAGGGCGGGTGAGTGAAATGCCCAATCGTTGTGGCGTGTCGCACATGGGCGTACCAAACCATAGCGCTTCAAAATCCCCGTCCGAGTAGGCCGCGTTTCCGGCCATTACAAACACACAGAGAACACAAGCCAATGCAAGGGCAGTCCGCCTGGCGTAAGGCGGGGTCATTCCGTTCGACATGTAATAAGTCCTTTCCAACGACAGAAACGCACCATGCAAACACGGGGTGTGCCGCCGCCCGGAATCTGGCGGGAGCGCAGGTTTATCCAAGCACCATTGTAATTTAATTGCCGTACACAATCAAAGAGTAAACGGGAAGCGCCGGCGGAGTGATGACGGATGACGTCATGCTGCTCCACCGGCACTTAAAAACGTGAGCCAAGTGGCGGGGATATTATGCGGAGCGCTTCCGAAAATGGAGAATGCCCCATGCCAGATAACCGCTGCGCCCGCCGTCAACCCAGTGTTGCAGCCCTTTGAGCATGTTTTCAACATATTCAGGGCTGGCTATCTTGACGATATCGTCTTTCCGGGCGAGCAAATTTTCTCTGACGCGGTTGTAATGCCGTGCCAGATGTTCGGTCAGGTCTTCAATGGCAACCTCCTCAAAACCGTTTGCACACGCGGTATCTCGGTAGTAGGAAAAGGTGGCCAGGGAATCAAGATGTATGCGGTCGTAGATTGGCTGCAACACCTTTTCATCACAGTCTTCTCGTTGCATGGGATCCGTGAAAATAAAGGAACCGCCGGGTTTAAGCACACGGTTTGCCTCACGAATGACTTTTTCCCGGTCGCTGGCATGCAATATGGAGTCCTCTGACCAGACCACGTCGAAAGAGGCGTCCGGTTTGGGCACGTCCTCAAAGGTGCCGTCAATAACTTCGATGCGGTCGTCCAAGCCGGCCTCGCGGTTCTTTTCCCTGTTCAACTCGTTTTGCTTCTCGCTAAGATTCAAACAGACAACGCGGCATCCCGTGCGATTGACTATTTGACGGGCGGCGCCGCCAAATCCGGCCCCGAAATCAATGACGGTGCTGTCGGCGTCCAAAGGCGGGAGCATATCCAACATACGAGAAACAGTGCGACGGCTGGCGTCGGCGATGGGTTCACTGTCGTTGTCATAAATGCCCACATGGATGTCTTCGCCGCCCCAAATATTGAAATAAAACTGGAGTGCATCCGAACTGTTGTAATAGGTTTGTGCTACCTGTGTAGCGCCCGTATATTCAGCCATCAGGTTATTCTCCTTCCTTTTTGTACTGTTTCTCGGCTACATGGACAAAGAAATCAGGGTCTTTGTCGCGGTAGGTTTCTTCAAAATCCCCGTAGGTTTCAATTCGTTGAAACCCCACTTCGTGCATTAAGCGCCGGGTATAATCTTTGCGCAACGGAAACATGTTAAGGTGATGTACAGACTGGTCCGGGAATTCGTATCGGAAACGTGCCAAGCCTTCGTCCACATATTCGGGTTCGGCCTTGACATCCTCGCCACAATAATAATAAATATGTTTGGACGAGAAACCATCGTCCAAAATGCTGTCATAGTTGCGTTGATCCAAAATCAAAATGCCGTCATGGTCAAGCGTGGCATAATACTCGGCCAGCGATTTCCGGCGGTCTCTTTCAGAAAACAAGTGTGTGAAGGAGTTGGCCAAACAGATTACGGCATCAAATGTCCCATACACATTTCGATTCAACCAGCGCCAGTCGGCGTGAATGGTGCGCAACACAAATCCGTGTCGTTTCGCGTTCTCAAACGCCTTATACAGCATGTACGGGCTGCCGTCTACACTGGTAACGTCAAACCCGGCTTTCAGCAACTGTACTGAATGAAAGCCGGTGCCGGTGGCCACATCCAAAACACGCTGGGCGCCATATTCCTTTAATTTCTCAATGAAAAAGGTGCCCTCGGATGCCGCGCGACGCTCCCAATCAATCAGTTCGTCCCACTTTTCTACAAAGGAATGCACATACTCCATCTTGTAGAAGTCGGTTTCTCGTATTTCAGTGGGATCTTCGGGTAGATCAGATAATGTACTGTCCGTCATAGTTTCTTCCTCCTGAGCCATTGCAGATAAATCATACAAGCAAGAACATCATCTCAAAATGACATTATTGGCATATCCCGCCAGCGGCATCGCCGGAAAAGTACGATGCACACGTCTTTGTAATATGCCGTGCATGATTACTGTAACAAGGCACGATTTTGTTTGCTTGCTCGTTGGTGTTGGCACACCCAATGCCACGTTACTAGATATTGGCTGTCCGCAAGCGTAGGCAGAAATGGTCTGGCGACCCACAGCCCGTGCAAAAGCACGATACACCATTCTCGAGTATTCGGGGTTGCCCCGAGTTAGAAAAAATTAGTATCCCCACCATAACATATTCAAGCGCGGACTTGTCAAATAAATCGAGTCTTGTTTGACTACGGTTAAACGCTTTCGGATGTGCAAGTTGACCGACGACGTCTTCCTTGCTATGATTAACGTCAGCACTTACGAGGAATACCATCATGCCGCAGTTGATTATTGAGCAGCCGGGGGCCACCCCCATGACGATCCCTATTGCGCGCTCAAAAATAACCATGGGGCGGGCCGAAGACAACAACATCGTGTTGACGGCTGACGAAGTTTCACGTCATCACGCAGTCATTGAGCAACGAGACGGCAAGACAGTGCTTGTGGACTTGAAAAGTCTGAACGGCACTTATGTTAACCGCCACCGAATTGCTGAGCGTGTCCTGAAACATCTTGATGAAATATGGTTTGGCAGCAAATGCCGCATCATTTTCCGCGATGATACGGCGTATGGGGCCGACGGCTCAAAAACGACGGCAACGGGGAGGCGTTCAGACAGCCGGCTTGAGGAGAGTATCCACGACATCCGTGCCGAGATGGACCGGGTCGGCAGCAATATGACAATGATCGGACGCCGGACGCCCCTGCCGGATGAATCGCCGGCGGCGGTTGCGCAGGGCGCCCCCATGCCGACGCCTGACGAAATTGTGCGCATGAGCCGTGCGTATCGGCGTTTGGCGGCGTTGCACAAAGCGAATCAGGTCATTACGTCCAATTTCGATTTGCGCACGCGCCTTTCAGACATGCTGGACACCATAATGGAAGTGCTGCAGGCCAAACGTGGGTTTGTGTTGCTACGAAACGAGAAGACGCAGGCGCTTTCCGTGCAAGTGGCGCGTCAAATGGGACGCGAACTCAACGCCAGCTCGCCGAGCATGGGCATTGCCGGGTGCGCCGCCATAGATGGCGAACCGGTGCTCATGTCCGACCGTGAAAGCAGCCTGGACTTTGGTGCACGGGAAAGCATTATTGCAAACCGGATCAACAGCGCCATGTGCGTGCCCCTGAAAATGGAGAACCGCATTTTGGGTTCCATTTATGTGGACACCGACGATCCGGAGATGCGGTTTGTCGAGGAAGACTTGGAATTGTTTGCCTCCTTGGCATCACAGGCGGCCATGGCCGTGGAAAACGTGCGCCTTCACGATCAGGTTATTGAAACGGAGAAACGACGCGGCAATCTCGCGCGCTTTTTGCCCGGCGCTTTGGTGGACAAGCTGATGAGCGAATCCCAGACCCTGGTGCTTGGCGGCCAGAAGACAAAGGTTACCACGCTGTTTTGCGACATCCGTGGTTCGTCGCAGATTGCCGAGATGCTGAATCCGCAGGCGTTGGTGGTTCTGCTAAACGAACATTTTACGGCCATGACGGAAGTCCTGTTTGCCCACGAGGGGACGCTGGACAAATATATCGGCGACGAGATAATGGCCATTTTCGGTGCGCCCATTGAAGTGGGCAACGAAGAATACCGTGCCGTGCGCGCTGCATTGGAAATGCAGGAAAAGAACAAACAGCTCAACGCGCAGCGTTCCGCGGAGGATCGCCCCCAGTTGCATTTCGGAATCGGCATTGATTCCGGCGAGGTGATTGCGGGCTACATCGGTTCGCCCAAGCGCATGGATTTTACGGTGGTGGGCGATCATGTCAACACGGCAAAACGCTTTTGTGATGTGGCCGGGCCCGGCAAAGTGGTTGTGGGACAACATACTTGGGCGGCCATCCAGGACAAGGCCGAGGGTGTTCCCATGGGCAGTTTGACGTTAAAAGGCAAACAACAAACGGTGCATGCTTATGAAGTGTTGGCACTGCATGGAGAGGCCAAATAAAAGGTTGTGTCTACGGGGGGGCATGTTGCTATTCTTGCAATGTAAGCGCATTACGCCCCACATTGGGTGTAATTGCCGTGTGACACACCCGATGTTCGGGCTTGTTCACATAAACATCTAAGGAGTATCAGTTGTGCGTATGATGATAACCGGCGGCGGCACAGGCGGCCATACATCGCCCGCGGCGGCCGTGATAGAAGAGATGCGTCGCCGTGACCCGCGTTTGCTGGTGCAGTGGGTGGGCAAGAAGGGCGGCATGGAAGCGCGGGTTGCCGCCCGGTATAACGTACCCTTTCGCGCTGTTCCTGTAGAGGGATGGACGCGCCGCAAATCGCCGCGCATGGCATTGACCGCCTTGAAACTGGGCTGGTCGGTGTTCCGGGCATGGTTTTACCTGCGCATTTTCCGACCTCAGATTGTGTTCGGGGTGGGCGGCTATGTCAGTCTGCCCGCGGTGTGGGTGGCGCAGCGCATGGGCATTTTTACGGTGCTTCACGAACAGAACAAGCGACTCGGATTGGCCAACCGCTTGTGTGCGGCGCGGGCAACCCGGCTGTTGTTAAGCTATCCGGAAACGGTGGGCGCCGGGGCGACGGAGAAAACGGAGGTGGTGGGCAATCCGGTGCGCGCCGCATTTCTGGAACCGCCGACCAAAGAGGAGGCGTGCGACGCTTTGGGGCTGTCGTCAACCGTGCCGGTCATTTTCGTCATAGGCGGCAGCCAGGGAGCGCACAGCATTAACAAGGCCATGATGGAGGTGGTGCATGCCTTTGGTCGCGATGAAGCGCAATTCATTTGGGGCGCGGGAAAGAACGAAGCCATTCAAATGCGGTTATGCGCGGAAGACGCCGAACCGGTTACGCAAGTACATGCGTTCATTGAGGACATGGCCACGGCGTGCGCTGCGGCAGACGTGATTGTTTCGCGCGCAGGCGCGTCCACCACCGCCGAACTGGCCGTCATGGGAAAACCGGCCGTGCTCGTGCCCTATCCGCATGCGGCGGACAACCATCAGGAGTCCAATGCGCGCGCGTTTGAAACGGCGGGCGCGGCCGCTGTCTTACTGAACAGTCAATGCACCGGCGAAGCCCTGGCTGCCTTGTTGCGCGAGCTGCTCAAAGATCCGGCCCGTTTGGAGTCCATGGGAGCTGCCGCCAAGACGCTGGCGCGTCCCACCGCCGCCGAAGCAATCGCCGAGACCATCATCAATCTCATTTACGATAACACGCCGGGGGAAGAGGCTAAAACCGGTCGGTAATCAACACTTCTTGCAGCGGCAATTGGCCGCCTCGCGGATTGGCGGGCGCAGTGGCCTTGCCAATGGCAAGCATCATTGCTATAACATGGTCGTCCGGCAAACCAATCAGCTTGCCCACCGCATCAAAGTCAAAGCCCACCATGGGACATGAATCATAGTCCATGGCTTTCGCCGTCAGCATAAGCGTTTGCGCCATAATACCGCAGGAACGCATGGCTTCATCCCGCTGCACCTGTTCCTTGTCCCGATAAAAACTGTCTATAGCAGGCAGGATAAAGTCCTGAAACGACAGCGGCGCGTTGCGCCAATACCGCTGCGGCTCTCTTTCCCATGCGTTGAGATCGCCACACAGTACCAATAGCAACGAAGCGTCCGTTACCTGTGCCTGATTCCATGCCACCTCACGCACTTGTTGTCGCAAGTCGCGGTCGCGAACGGCAACAAGCCGCCAGTTTTGAATATTGAAAGAAGTGGGTGACAGAAGGGCGCGGTTCAATAACTCTTTTTCTTCTCTTTCGGCCATGACATGATTGGCATCAAAATGCTTGACGGCCCTTCGCTCTTCAATCGCGGTGTATAAGTCCATTTGTTTTGCTCCTTGTAACGTGCCGCAATGCCTTGCAATCAGGTTGCTGTCAGCGACCCGACATTGGAACACGATAAGTGGTCATGTAAGTTATGCGTGTGCCGGACGGTGACATGCCCAAGAATACACAGAGTACGTGTTTATATTACAGCAACGGATTATGCTCTTCAAAGTCGGGGCTGGACTCGGAACTTGAGCTGAAACTTGTCCCGGATCTTGTGCTGCTGCCCAATTCCGACCGTTTCTTGGCGATATGGGCGCGCAGTTGCTTTATCTTATGCAGCGTCTTTTCATGATTCGGGTCTATTTCCAAGGCCATCTCCATCAGGCGAAGGGCTTTCTTATAATCCTTTTGCTTGATGTGTCTCATGGCCAGATTATATTTGGCGGCGCACAGTTTCTTCTTCAAAGAAGCAGTAAGTTCTTCGGATTCGCGTGCATTGCGGTAATGGCGCAGGGCGTTCTTATAGTCATGTTTTGAAAAATAAAAGTCGCCGATGCACTCCTCTTTGCTCATGCCCGGCTTGCGATGCTTTTTCAGAAATTCGGTAAACTCCTGATTGCGCTTCTTCTTGTATGTCTCAAAGTCCTGAATGGTTTTGACCGCGCTGCGCTCGACAAGCATCATAAGGTTGTTTGTGTCCTGTCGTTCCGGCACCACGAAGAAACGGGGTTCGTCACGCCAGGTTGCGTGCACAGGCCGGCCAATCAATACTTCTTCGTCCTCGAATGTGATGGCCACGGGCGCATGCCGCGACATAACCATTTCCTGGCGTTCTTCGGGATTGAAACGGCCGTCAAAACTTTTGACGTAAAAGACCGCCTTGATGGCACTGAACATAATGTGCTTGGTGCTATTCAACGGCCGCCCGCTTTTGTCCTGCAGGTCAAGGTGGAAGCTTTGTGCGTTTTTGTTTAAGGCAAAACACATGCCGTAATACACGTCCCCCTTCTTGGTGCGCACTATCAGCTTCTGGCGTTCACGCTTTTGGCGCGAGTATTCCTGCGATGCGTCGCCTTCTGCAGTACCCAATCTGTCCAACATAGCCACCATCTCCTGGTTGGTCACTCGCATCCCAAGAAATAACACTATGTCTATTATAGGGCTTGGCGGCAAACGTTGCAACAATATGACCGACGGGAAAGCGTTAGCAAAGTTGCCAGGAATTATGTGCGAATACAATGCGGTCGAAATCGAATTGAAACCTTGTCCCGTCCGTATAAACGACCGCATCGGCGCAGGCATACACCTGTTGCGCGGAATCCTTGCGTGTTGTGGCGTTCTGATGTTGCAGCATGACGAACAGTCCCGGCTGCACGACGTGGCGCAAACTGTTGGATTCGCATATTATCGGGACGGCGCCGCCCAATTGATTAAGAAGGGCCTCTGCCCCGCTTGGGAGCCGTTTTTTCAAGACCCGCATCCATAACACCCGATCTGCTCCGGCTGCTAACAATCGCTGCGTATCTTTGGCGCCGGTGGAATTGGTCTCTTCCGTGATGCAATAGTCCTCTTTGAGGGAGGCACAAACACCGCAGCCCGCCCCGCCCCGTGGACAAGCGCCGCCTTGGTCGTCTATGGCGGTTACTTTGGCCGCAATAACGGCGTCCTCCCGAAAACGCCGCACCAATTCACAGGCGAACACGGTTTTTCCTGCGTCCCGGCCTGCAGCGCCGATTAGTAGCATGTTGGGCGCATCAATCATGATTATTCCTCCAGAAAGCGGGCGGCGCTTGCTTTGAAGCTGAGCCAAATATCGCGTCCGGGCTTAAGGGTTAACTGTTGCACAGAGGCATTGGATACCAGGGCGACAAACTCAACGCCTATGTCCACCACCACCTCCGTGCCCAATGGGGTTCGCGCCACATCCGTCACCTGCCCGGAGAAACAGTTTCGGGCGCTTGATTCCGGGCACGATGAGGACAGGGTTACATCTTCGCTGCGCACCAGCATCATGCCCGGTCCGGGCGGCGCGTTTGTCATGATATGAAATGTTATGCCCGCACTTGTGAACGTGGCGATGTCCATATTGTTTCCCGATTCTTCTGCGAGGGTTCCGGCAAAAACGTTGCGAATGCCAATGAAGCGCGCCACAAACTCAGACGTTGGATGCTGGAAAACGTCCATTGGCGTGCCTATTTGTGCGATGGCGCCGTTTTCCATGATGGCTACATGCGTGGCCAGCGACAACGCCTCTTCGTAATCGTGCGTGACATGCACCACCATCTGGCCGTTCCGGTGCAGGGTGCGCAGCAAGGCACGCATGGCGCTGCGCGCTTTGATGTCCAGCGCCGACAGGGGTTCGTCCAGCAATAAACAGCGTGGTTGCGGCGCCAATGCCCGGGCGAGAGCCACCCGCTGGGCTTCACCGCCGGAGAGTGTGGCGGGACGACGGTCCAACAGATGGGCGACGCCTACGGTTGCTGCAAGGTCTATTGTTGTTTGTTCGCGGGTTGACCGGCTTCCGACAGCGCCGTAGGCAATGTTTTTCCTGACGGTCAGGTGCGGAAACAAAGCCTGATCCTGATAGACCAATCCCATTTTCCGGTGTTGTATGCGGGCGTGTGTGATGTCTTCATTGTCCAGATAAACGGCGCCATGGGTAATCGGCGCCAGGCCTGACAGGGCCTCCAGAAGCACGGTCTTGCCTACGCCGGACGCGCCCAGCAGCACAAAATAACTGTCTTGGGGCACGGTGAACGATATGTCGTGCAACGCGAAGCCGTCGAGAGAAACATGGACATGTTCAACGCGGAGCATGGGTGTCCTCCCGCGCCAACAGGCGCACGACAATAAAGAAAACAAGACACACGCCGAGAAACAAAACGGCCACGGGCCGGGCATGGGCGAGACCAAAGGCGCCGAAACGCTCATAGATAAGGACAGACGCGACGATGGGGTGGTAGGCGACAATCGCGACCGCGCCAAACTCACTCATGCCGCGGGCCCACATCATCACCATGCCGGACACGATGGCGCGCCACGCCAGCGGCAGCGAGATGGTGAAAAACACGCGCGCGGGCGAAGCCCCCAACGTAAGCGCGGCCTTTTCGAGTCGTTCCGGCGCAGCGGCAAATCCGTCGCGGGCGGCGTTAATCAAGAACGGTACGCTCACAAAGGCCATGGCGACAATGATGCCCGCAGCGCCGCCGACAAACTGTATGCCCGCCCGTTCCGCTGTGCCGCCAATGCAGCTGTTGGGCGCGATAAAGCCAAGTATGGCAATGCCCGCCGCCGAATGAGGCACCACCACCGGCAGGTCAATGATGCCGGAGACCAGTCGCTTCAAAGGGAACTGCTTGCGCGCCAACACCCAGGCAAACGGGACGGCGGCCACAGAACAGATGGTGGTGGCGGCCAATGCCGTCCACAAGGTCAGCAGGATGCTGGCGCGCACTTCTTTTTCCGCCGCCGTGTCGGCGAGATCGCTTAGCGGGCTGTTGAACGCCATGCCCGCCAAAGGAGCAATCAAAAACAACAACACCATGCCGCCCAATGCGGCGAACACAAGGCTGAGCGGGTCTGATGCGAGTGTATGTCGGGCGCGGGTCTTCATGGTCTCATCGCGTATTGTTTAAGCATGTCAGGAATGTAATCATAGGTTGCGGATGCGGCGGGCGCCACCCCGGGCTGTCCGTTTCTTTCTAGTATTGCACCGCCCTGTTCCGGGTGAAGCAAAAACGCCACGAATGCAAGCGCGGCATCCGGGTTGGGTGCGTTGTGCGGTATGGTGACACCGTACACCATCGGTTCGCCAATGTGCGTGATGGTTTCGCCGGGCGCGGCGCCGCTGATCTCAACAGATGCGCGTGCGTAGTGCTCGGCGAGGTCTTCGCGCTTCATGTTGATTTCATCGGGCAGCGTAATGTAGCGCAAGCCATGCTGCAGGGCTACCGAACGATAGATAAAGACATAGTCAATGGTTCCCGTTTCCAACAAGGCCAGCAAGTCCGTTTCTTTTGGACGCATAAAGCGTCGGTCTTTGGCCAGTATCCTTTCTGAAAACCCCGGGACGTCATAAAACGCCTCCGCAAGTATCGTCGTCAATACGGCGCGGTAGCCGCAGGGGTCGGCATTGGGATCGGAGCGACCATAGGCGACATCGGAACGCAGCAGGATTGCGTGCCAGTTATCTGGAGTTATTTCGGCGGCATATCGCGATGCGTCCGTGTAGGCAATCACCATTTCATTGGCGGCAAATTTAATGTTCCACGAGGCGTGGTCGGGAATGAGCAGCGTGTCAATAACCACGTAATCCGCCGACGCCATTACATCACACCGCCGCCCCAAATCGGATATTTTGCGCGCGCTGACACGGCTCCCGGCGGCTTCCCGGTAAATACGGATGCGCGGATGCGTTTCCATAAAGGCCTCGGCTATCTCCTGAAAGGGAACGGCCAGACTGCCGGCATGAAAGATGGTAATGTCTCCGGCGATTTCAGCGCCGACGACAAGGTGCGGTTGCATGAATACGGCCGCAAGCGCAACCACCAGCAGCGCATGCACCTTCATTGTTCCATTCGCCCTCTGAATCGTGCAAAGGCTCTGGCAACCTCCGCGTCCATTTCATCTTGGAAACGAGCGTATTCTCTGTGCCATTTGCGGCCTTCCTCGGTAAGGTTGCTTTCGCCGCCCGAAATGCCGCCGCGGTGGCGTTCCAGAAAATGGATGCCCAATGCGCGTTCCGCCTTGCGTAAATCGCCCCAGGCTTTCCGATAACTGATACCCAGCCAATCCGCCGCGGCACGCAACGAACCCTTCCGATGCACGGCATCCAATAATTGCCATTTGCCATGGCCAAATACCCCGTCGCCATGCAGCGAGATCCACAATCGGATGCCCGGTGTGATGTCCTGCGGTGTGGCCGTCTTCTTGGCGCTCATGGGAAACATCCCAGTTGGCATTTCACGATCTTGATGCCCTTTTCGTTGCAATAGGCGCCGATCGCCGACAAGTCAACAGCGAGTGTTTCCGCAATGTGAAAGGCGGCCGGACACGCCAGTGTGACACGCCCGTCTTTTTCAACGACGGTATTTTGTACGGCTTCTGCCAGTGGGGTCATCGTGTTCATGCTGCATACTCCTCGATAGGCATTGCGGTGCATATCGCACCCATGCCAAAGGTCGCGGTTCAGTTAACAGTTGATATTCACGTCGAAGGCTGTTTTCTTGGCAAACAAACAGCGCATCAAAGTCCAGAGCGAAGGGAGGCGGCGCATGGAACAACAGTACGCCGCACCCCATGGATTACTTAATGTTGAGCGCCTTCTTTTTCTCTTCCGTTGGCACGCCGTTGTCGTCCCACTTGCGGATTTTATAATAGGTCTTTTTCAGGG
This sequence comes from Candidatus Hydrogenedentota bacterium, assembly GCA_007118765.1. Classification (GTDB taxonomy): domain Bacteria; phylum Hydrogenedentota; class Hydrogenedentia; order Hydrogenedentales; family CAITNO01; genus SLFT01. Next base: position 9,336 of record SKQZ01000283.1, on the reverse strand, counting down.
CCTGCAAGGGAACACGACTTTTGTCGTTCCCGGGGATTTGGGGCTCGTCCATAAGCCGCTTGGGCAAGGTGTCATCGTCCACCGTAAGCCCGAGCCGGATATTGAGCAGTCGTTCGGTGGTAAAGCCGCGCTCCCCGATTTCCTTGAGCATACCCACGTTCATCTTCATGCCGGTGACCGCCGCAAGCGCCTTTGTATAGGGCAAGTCCGGCAGGTGGAAGGGAAAAAACTTGCCGGGCAGCATGTTCAGCGGGTTGACAAAAGGCGCGGCAAGCGGCAACACGGCATTGACCAGTTTTGCTATGGGGTTGTGCTGATGGCTGAGCAGCCAGCCCGGATAAAAAAGAAAGAGGGGGAACATGCAGCAGCCTGCTGCGGACACCCCTTCCATCAGATTCTGATTCATGACGGTCAGCGCCGCCTTTGCGCCCGTGGCGTACGGGTTCATGTGGAAGCCCAGCCCTTCGGTAAAAACGAGGTAGCCCGCATTCAAATGGCAGGCGCCCCGGTTTGCGGTGGCGTAACCCAGCCCCTGACCCACGGCGCCGCGTGGCTCGTAGGCGGCCAGTTCCAAGCCCTTCACATTCATGGAAAAGTCTTCGCCGCCAAATTTTTCGGCAAGGCGTCGCGTGCCATCCGCAAGCAAGTCGCCAATGCCACGGCGATGGGCAATATCCTCAAACACTTGGAACAGATTTTCCGTGTTGCCAAAATGCAGGCCACAATCCCACAGGCCCTTTTCCTGCAATTCCATGGCAAAGCCGATGATGTTGCCCGCACTGATGGTGTCCATGCCCAGTTCATCAAGCAGATAGTTTAACCTGATGATCTGCTCCAGATCGTTGTTTTCCAGGTTGGCGCCCAACAAGGCAATGGTTTCCAGCTCGGGGCCTTTGACGCGCTTGCCGTCAATTTCAACAACGCGTCCGCAGTGAACGGGACAGGTGATGCACCCGAAATTTTTGATGAGGTGCTTTTCCGCAAGGGTTTGCCCGGCGATCATGTCATAATCTTCAAACTGGCCCTTGCTGAAATTGCGTGTGGCCAGCATCTTGTGTTGTTGCATGCGTCGCAACAAAAAACTGCTCCCGTATTTGGGCAGCGAATCCCCTGTGAAGGGGTGTTGTTGCAGCCGCTTAATCCACTTCTTGTAGATCTTCTTCATGCGCTTTCGGTCATGAACCTCCAGCTTGTGGTCGCCTATGGCGGTAACGGCCTTCAAGTTTTTGGCGCCCATGACAGCGCCCATGCCGGCGCGTCCGGCAGTACGTTCTTCGCTGAATACACCGGCATAACGAACTAGATTCTCGCCTGCGGGCCCAATAACAATTTTGCCTGATTTGCCGCCGATTGCTTCCTGCGTTTGCGACGTGGTTTTCCCCCACAGGTCATCTGCATCGTGAAACTGCACGGCATCTTCCGTAATCTCAACCCATACCGGCGTTTCGGATTTCCCCGTAATTATCAGCGCATCGTAGCCCGCGCGTTTCAACTTCAGACCGAAATTGCCGCCGCAGTTCGAAGACGCGCACAGCCCGGTCAAGGGCGACACGGCGGATATGTTGAACCGGCTGGACGCGGGCGCGTTGGTGCCGGACAAGGGGCCCGTGGACACCACCAGCATGTTCTCCGGAGAAAATCCGTCTGTTCCCTCCTTGATATTATCGTAGAGGATTTTGGCGGCCATAATTTTGCCGCCCAGATAATGGGCGCGGTCGTCATCTGTCCAGGGGTAGTCGGAGCTTTCCCGACTCGTAAGGTCTATCTTCAACACCTTGCCCGCATATCCGCCATATTTCATTTCCATGACCCGCTCCTTAAATGTTCGTTATGATGGGCGGCCGCCCAAACAGCGTTAATTGTAACTACAGCAGCAAACATTACATGACGTATCAATATACTGTACCTTTCGGGCATACAGTTTACAACAATCCCATCGCCAATGTCTTGTCTGGAAAGACGGCGCGTGTCTGCGTGTGCCGCGTTATTCCAACCCGATGGGACGGATACGCACATTGCGGAACCATACCCGGCCGTGGTCGCCTTCCAGCATGATGGGCCCTGGATCGTTCACGACCCCGGGCAACTCCCCGCCGGTCACCTGGCGGATGGTAACATTGTCCTGCACAAGTTCATCGTTCAGCGTGACCGTGAGCGTGTCGCCAACATATTTGATGTCGAAGGTATGCCATTCTTCAGGCGGCAAACTGGCGTTTACCAAGGGCGCATACTGTCCGTATACGGCGCCGTTATCGGCGTCGTTGACTTCTTCTTTGCCGTAGCTGTCCAGTATTTGAACTTCCACACGTCCGCGCAGGTATACGCCGCTGTTGCCGCCGGGGACGGTCTTGTAATCAATCTGTAACTCAAAGTCCTGGAAATTGGCTACGGTGCTCAAGTCCAACCCATTGTCATCGTCATTGGTCATGACACCATCTTCAACGCTCCAGTAATGAGGCGCATCCGGTCTGCGCGCATTTTGCCAGCCCTCCAATGTCTCGCCGTCAAACAAACTGATCCAACCGTCCGCATCCGGTTCCGGCAACTCATTAAGCGGCGTCAAATCGAACGATTGCCGCGTACAACCAGCCAGCACGGCGACCGCGGCGATCAACACGACAATACCGGCAATACTTCGTTTTACAGTGTCTTTTTGCATCATGATCCTTCTCCTGATGTTACTGGTGTGTGCCCATGTTCGTATCAAGCATAACCGGTTGTTGTCATTCATGCAACTTTTTTCCGGTCTTGAACGGCAAGACTAAAGATGCCATAATCAGGCTGTATAAGGACACAGAGGTAATTCAAACAATACCATCATCGGGCATGTAAAGATGGAGAAAGGACAGGGTTGTATGAACACACGTTGTTTTCAACTTGCAATTATCGCGGCAGTCGCAGGCTGCATTTGTATTGTGACGGTAGCGGAGGAAACGCCTGTTGCGCCGTTGTTGGCCGGGTTTGGCGTCACGAACATTGTGCCGGAGCAACCCGAGTTTCACATGAGCGGTTATTTTCGTGAACGGGTGAACACCGGCGTACATGATCCGTTGCAGGCCAAGGCAATTGTGCTGGAACAGGGAGACACGCGCATTGCCGTGGTGGTGTGCGACGTTATCGGCGTTATACGCGAGGTGACGGCTGCCGCACGTGCGCGCATGGCGGATACGCTGGACATTCCCGTGGCGCATAGTGCCATTGCGGCGACCCACACCCACACCGGCCCGCTCTATTACGGCGTGTGGCAACGTTACTATGAAGAGACACACGGGCGCGAGCAAAATACGGATGTGGAAGCGTATAAGACCTATCTGGAAGACCAGATTGTTGCCGCTGCAGAGGAGGCCGTAGCCGCGCTGAAGCCCGTGGAGATTCAATATGGCGGCGCCCATGAACCCACGTTGGCATTTAACCGGCGCTTCTACATGCGTGACGGCATCGTGCGCTTTAACCCGGGGCGCAAGAATCCCAATGCGGTGAAACCGGCGGGCCCCATCGATCCCGAAGCAGGACTGATTGCTTTCTACGAGCCGGGAGCCGATGCGCCGCACGGGTTGTTCACGGCTTTTTCGCTGCACCTGGACACCGTGGGCGGCACGGAGTTTTCGGCGGATTACCCATATTACCTTGAGCAAGGCCTGCGCGAAGCGTACGGGGACGACTTCCAATCTGTTTTCGGATTGGGGCCGTGTGGCGATGTCAATCACATTGATACATCGCAGCGACTTTCCCAGAAGGGCCAGGAGGAAGCGGCGCGCATTGGCAGCACATTGGCGGCGACCATTTTGGAGCAGTTGCCCGCGCTCGAAACGCAGGAGGCGCCGCGCCTGGCCATGAAGCAGGCTGTTCTGGATGCGCCCTTGCAACACTACTCGGATGATGACCTGGCGTGGGCGGAAGAACAGTTGCAGTACATGCAGGATGGTGACGTGCCCTTTCTCGAACGGGTCAAAGCGCGCCGCATTATTGATCTGTCCATGCGAGACGGTGACACGACGCCCATTGAAGTACAGGCACTGAAATTGTGCGATGACGTGGCGGTGGTCTTCCTGCCGGGAGAAGTATTTGTCGAGCTGGGGTTGTCCATCAAGGAGTCGTCGCCCTTTGCCTATACAAGCGTCGTGGAATTGACCAATGACAACCCGGCATACATACCCACGGCGAAAGGGTTTGCGGAGGGCAGTTACGAAGTTGAGAACTCGCGCATTGCGCCCGGTGTGGGCGAAGAAATGGTTGAAGCGGCGCGTTTGCTGCTGTACGACCTCAAGTTTGGCGAAGAATAAGCCGGGCGTTCAGAGGCCGTTCAGCACTACCGGGCTTCAGCGGTGTGACTGGATATGACGCCTGATTGCAGCATGTCACATGTGCCGTTCACTTGTGCCATGAGGTGCTGAAGGGCGGGCGCATCCTGTCGTTCAAAAGCCGTGGTGAGGGTTTCCAGAAAAGCCTGTTCGTCTGATGTGCTCCGCGCAATACGCGCCAGCAACCCGTGCTGTTCCGTTATGCCGGGCATACATCCCAGTTGCTGTGTGGCGTGGGCGAGTGCGCGCCGTGCCGTGTCTGCACGGCCGTTTTTCCAGCCCTGCATGCGATAGGGCATGGCCTTTTCGCCTGCCGCCCATTGTTGATACGCATGGTAATCCAGCTGGAAGCCGTACAGGGGAGCACGTTTGAACCAAAGAGAGTCGGGACACAGCGTCGGGGGGTCAATCTGTACGCCGTCGGGACGACACGCTTCCATGAACAGCTCCGTTTCCGCACGTGTGTGGTAGTCATCACCCGGGCATGGGTAGCACAGGTGAACGGCGGTAAACATGCCGGCGGCCCGGCAACAGCGCAACGTGGCGCGCAGTGCACTGACGCTTACGGTTCGCCCGTGGAAATCCTCCAGCAACCGCTGGCTGCCCGAGGGCACACAGAAGCCCGCTGCACGACAACCGGATGCAAACAAGCGGTCCGCCAATGCCGACTCACAGGGTTGGCTGAGTCTGCCCAGACTATACACCGCCATCGCGTTATGTGCAAGCAACGCATCCGCAAAACGTTCAAGCGTCGCCGGCCCGACATCGTGGGCGTCAATGTGAAACACCACCGCGCCGTACCGTTCGTGCAATGCTTGTATGATGCTGAAGACCCGCATCTCCGGCGGTTGCCAGTGTAGCGGCGTGTCGAAATGGAGTTTGTCCGTGACGAGTGCGTCATGCTCAAAGGACAAGGGGTACACCGCAAACTGTGCGCCTGCTGACGCCACCTCATGCGTGGTCGGCAGATAAGCGGTAAAACATGCCTCGGTTTTCGGGGGGGCGCACGGGTTGCAGGTTAGTTTCGCGCCCTCGCGATGGATAAGGCCCGGTATGCGGCGCCATGCCGCGGTATCGTCGTGTGTCTCTGAGAGCGCTGTCAATGCTTGCACCGTGTTGCTGACGATGCCTGTGTCCGCGAAGGCAAACCCGGCAATGGCATACGCGCCGAATGCCGTAATGTAAGGCCCTGTCAGTGTCTGATGGATATGGGGCGCATGGTGACGGACAAAGCCGCTGACGGCCTTTGTCATGCGGTACTCATCACGGGAGCCCACATGCCACGCGATGAGCGTCGGGTTGACTGCCAACACGGCCCGGCCAATTTCCGGAACCAGTGCGTGGGGCGTTTTGTATGGCGTCGTGGCAATCATACCGGCAGATGACGACCCGTCCGTTTGCCGGCGCCACAGGCGCATCCAGCCGGGCAGTTTATCCTCCGGCGGGGAGACGCCGGGCTTGGCGGTGGTGCGGGCGATACGGTCCAGCATCCCAAAGTCCATGCAGTCAGCGGCCACGCCCTCGCCGCGCAACGCTCCGGCCAACATGACAAGCGGGGTTTTGGGACAGAGCATCGGCAACGTTGCTTGATGCCCCGGCACGAAAACCACCAGTACACGCGTTCCCATTTTTCCTCCCCGTCGGCTCGCGTCGCCGACATTGGATTTCATTCGCCTATATCTTCCTGTCGCCGAGAGAACACACAATATATAGATGAAGAACGATCAGCAGATACCATATATTGAACTTATGGTAGCACAGTGCCGTGTAATATGCAAGAAAAAGTTTTCTTTGCCTTTACAATATGGACATTGTCGTATCGGAGCGTGCATAATATAGGGGCATGGTGGACACGCCACCATTTATAGGTGTTGCTAGTCCGATCAATACAATATAATGTGGTTGACGACCAATTTTAACGACGCAATGAGATACGGCAAAATCGGTGGACAAGAAAAATGGTTGAGGTGGTGTACCCTATGCAGGTGTTTCACCGTTATGCCATGGATGAACTATGTGGTTAGGGTGTAAATGAGCAGGCCGGTGTCAAAGCAGCAGGAGCATGTGGTGATTTATACCGACGGCAACTGCGAACCAAACCCGGGCACGGGCGGTTGGGGCGTGGTGCTGTTGTACGGCAAGCATAAGAAGGAATTGTCCGGCGGCGTGTCGGATACCACAAACAACCGTATGGAATTGACGGCCGCCATCAAGGCGTTGTCCGCATTAAAACGTCCGTGCAAGGTTGACCTCTACTCCGATTCCTCCTATGTCATAAAAGGAATGACCGAGTGGATTCATGCATGGAAACGCAGGCAGTGGCGCCGCAAAGGCCAGGCGATAAGCAACTTGGATTTGTGGCAGGAGCTCGACCGGCTTTCCCAAGGGCATGACATAACATGGCATTGGGTGCGTGGCCATGCGGGAAACCATTATAATGAGCGTTGTGACGAATTGGCCGCGGCTGCGATACAAGCGCAACGGGCCGACAACAACGGTGTGGAGTAACATCATGAACAGCAACTGCTGTATGTCAGCGATGGGGGACTGCGTATCATGACCATTCGCGGGCCGGAAACGCAGCGGCGTTTGTCGTTGTACGTGGTGCCTGTCCTTATCGGGCTTGGCGGCATCATTTACTCTCAACAGCTGGACCAGCCCTTTTGGCGCATGATAGCGCTCGTGATGTCCATTGCGTTGCCCTTGTATGCAGCGGGCAATCTGTTGGCGCGTTTCCGAACAAGCACGCTTGAGCGTTTCGTCATGTTGTCCGGCGTATTGATGCTTATCCTTGGCGCCGCTTTCAGTATTCTGGGGTTGCCCGAGACATTCATTATGACCCGCTATGTAGACGAAACCGTAATAAATGCATCGCGTGTCATTGGCATGCTCAGTCTGTTTTTGGGTCTGTTTGTTGTGTTGCTGAGCATCGCGCGCACCGGTGAGGGCATTGACGAAATTACCGAACGGTTTCGCTTCCTGGCCGAGCATATTTCCGAAGGCTTTATTTTGTCCACCCCGGACGGCGTCATACGCCTTGTCAATCAAAAGGCGCTTGATTTGTTCGGCGTAAAAAGAGAAGACGTGATTGGACGCAACGCCCGGGACATGGCCGCGGTATTCGACATTGACAATGTCGTCGAGCAACTGGACAGACGCGCCGACGGCGTTGCTTCTGAATATGAGGTCGTGTTCGATGTTGGCGATGACAAGCGTATTCTTTTGATCAACGGCGCGCCGGTGTTTAACCAACAGGGACAGCATACGCTCACGATGGCTACTGTTCGCGACATCACGGAGCATCGGCGGCTTACGGAGCGGGTGGAACAATATGCGCGCACCTTGCAACAGCAGGTTGAGGAGCAAACCAAAAAGCTGCATCAGTCTGAAGAGCGGCTGCGGCAATTGCTATTGTCCATGAATGAGGGATTTCTCACCATTGATCTGGAACACAAAATACGTTTCGCAAACGCCCAGGCACAATCATTGCTCAAGACGGACGAAACGACCCTGACAAGGCAGCATGTTTTCGATTATGTGGCGGCTGCCGACCGCTACCGGCTGTTGAATCTGTTCGCACGCGCCGTGGAAGAGCAACCTGGCAAAGGATTGCGGCAGGAGATTGAACTGGTGGACAGTGAGGGCACCAGTCACCCCACCGTCATGGGTATTGCATATTTGAATACTCCCGAAGTGGAGGGCAGGGGATATTCGCTGGTTATCACGCCGGTAAGCGACCTCAAGCGCATGCAGCAGCAACTGCTCCTGCATGCCCGGGAAGTGGAACGGGCCAACGAGGAATTGCGACAACATGACCGGGCAAAAGATAGCTTCCTGTCCAATGTGAGTCATGAACTGCGCACGCCCCTGACCACCATTCAGGGCTATATCGAATTGTTTACGGAAAGCACGCTGGGCGATGTCACGGAATCACAGCGCAACGCCCTTGCGGTAATGTCGCGCAATGCCAACCATTTGTTGACGCACATCAACGAGATGATTGAGTTCAGCCGCATTCAAATTCGCGGCATTCAGCTTATCAATGATTTGTATGACATTGGCGCCCTGGCCGGTGAAGCGGCTTCGGCCATCCATCCGTCGGCATTGGAAAAAGACATTACGGTGCATGTGCACGTGCCGGAACATCCCTGCTACAGTTGGGGGGATCGTGCCAAACTGAACCAAACGCTGGGCATACTGCTTAACAATGCCGTCAAGTTTTCCAACAAGGGCGGCGAAATCACTGTGCGTGCCAATGTGGAGAACGAACAGGATGTAACGTTCGTGGTCAGTGATACCGGCATTGGCATTTCGCGGGAACATCAAGACAAGATATTTAACCGCTTTTTCCAAGTGGACAGCTCCAAAACGCGCCAGCATGAGGGCGCGGGCATCGGGCTGGCCATTGCGCGCAATATCGTGAATGCCCATGGTGGCGAAATAGCGGTGGAAAGCGAGATTGGGCAGGGCGCCACGTTCACCGTGCGACTTCCCGGGGCAACCTTTGATATGCGTGTTCCGGAAGAAGAAAGACGGCTTGATACGGACAAGCGCATATTGCTTATCGCCGAAAGCGAGGAGTGTCGCGAAGCGTTGCGGGCGCTGCCCCCGCTGGCACAAAGCAATATACTGCTTGCGCCGAACAGTTATAAGGTTACCCGCGAATTGCAGGCGGGCGATGTGGCGTTGGTTATTCTCAACGATGCTCAGGCGGATGTGGCCGGGGAGGCGACGTTGCGCGTACTCCGCAAACAACCGGCCACCCGGGATGCACCGGTCATTGTATTGACCAATTCAGGCGGCGATGTGGTGCAGCGCATCGCGGCGGAACAGACGAAGGTACATTTCGTTTTCAAACCCTTTGCGGCGGAAACGCTCATGACCAAAGCGCACCGGGTGCTTTCCGGCGCTGCCGTTGATGTTGAAAAAGAGGCTTTTGAAGCGTTGTATCCACAACAGCAGAACAAACCGTTCGTGTTGGTGTTGGACAATGATCCAGGTTTCCTTGAATGGGTGGATATGGCGCTGCGTCATT
>SKQZ01000222.1 GCA_007118765.1 Candidatus Hydrogenedentota bacterium | reverse complement strand
GGCGTGTGGTCGCTGTGGGCTCACGCGGAACGGCCCGATTTGCCGCATGGTCGCGGGTGTTGCGGGCGATACTGCTTTCCCTTGACGACGCGGGGCAGCTGGTGCGGGCGGCAGTGATGCGGCGGTCGCGCAGCAACAGAACGGACACGGTGGAAGGTGAAGAACAGTCGCCTCCATCCCCTGGTGCTTCAGCGTCCGAAGATGGAGTCTCAACAGGTTGGGGCTGGGGGGACTGGTTCATTGCCATGTTTTTTGCCGTTTCCGTAGTGTTACTGTTGCTTACGCCGATCTTGACCGATCATACGGTGGCATCTGCCGTGCAGTCTATGTTAAAGGAGTTACATCCATTGCCATAACATGCCGTGGCATGTTGCTGCGGGCAGACCGGTTGTGTTTGTTACGGCCGCCGAGGGCAACGGGTTGAAAATATCAGGAGTTGTGATAATGAATTTGTTTATCCTTTCTCGTCCATTCCCCAAAGTGTTGCTTTATGGCGGTGTCTTGTCGCTTTTCTTCGTCTGTATGGTGGCCCCGCTTAGCTATGCACAAATACCGTCGTTGCCCGGAACTGGCGGCGCACAGGGGACGGAAGAAGAAACCGATGAGGAAGCGGCGCCTTCGGTCGAAGACTCCCACGAATCGCTGATGATTGACCTGGAGTCTCGCATTGCCGACGTGGAAGCCCTTATCGCTGAAAATCAGATTTTGGAAGAAACGGGCGTCGAAGACGAGTACCGGGCCATTCCTCTTGAGACGGTGCAGGCGCGTACTGCGGCCTACCGCAAATTATTGATGGCATACCAGCGCCATCGGAACGCCCTGCGCGACTTGATCGCGCTGGAAGAGCAACACGAAACGTTTGATGCGGAACGCGAGGACGCGCTGGCCATTGAGGAAGAGCCGCCCTATACCATTGCGTTTCTTGACGGCCTGCTGGATGAGGTGTCCGTGCGGCAGATGGATGTTGAGGCGGAAGTGTTGTCACTGCGTGCGTTGCGCGAACTGGTTTCCATGGCACGTGCGGATATCAGCGGGGCACGCACTACGCTGAACCGTATGAGTGAGCAACTGCGCGGCGCGTCTCAGGCGGACAGGCCCCGGTTATTGTACGAAGTGGAAACGGCGCGTGTGCTTGTAACGGCGAATGAAGCGGAATATGATGCTGCGCGCATGGAGTTGCGACGTACAGAAACCTATAGAGCGCTGCTGGAAAAGAACCTGGAACTGGCGCGCGAACGTGTGGAGCGGGCGCGAGCACAGACCTTGTTCCGGCAGGAGGAATTGGATACCATCATCGAACGGCAAGGGACTGTGCTCGAAGAATTGGCCGAAGAAGGACGCAAAGCGCGCGATGCCATTGAACAGCACAGGACGCGCATTGCACAGGCGGAACGTGCCGTGGAACGTGCGGGCGACGAGGAAGCAGCGTTGTACCGTGCACGGGAAGATATTGACCTGCACCGCCGCCGCATGGAGGCGTCTCGTATCGAACTGGCCATTATTGAATCCCTGCAGGAATATGAAAACGATGTGATTGAGTTGTGGCAAATGCGGTTTTGGACGGCGAACCCGTCGTTGGCGCCTGAATGGCCGGATTGGAATGCGTTGGCATCGCAGTTGCGCGACCGCATTGACCTGTATGCGCGGGAGCGCACCGCCGGCGACCGTCGGGCCATGAGCCTGCGCATCCAGGTATCTGCATTGGAGTCACGGTTGGCGAATTGGACCGCCGACGATGGCGATCGCGGCCCCGTCGAACAGCAGCTGACGATATTGCGTGGTCGGGAAACGGTGCGCACCCGTATTCAAGTGCGTATGTCGCAGATTACCAATCTGGCTGAACGTGTGTTGGACGAAGTCCGCATGCGCCAGCTGGAGCGCAGTTGGATCGAACGGGTAACCGATGGTGTGACGCGTGTGTATACCGTCATTTCCATGAATTTAGACCGCGAAATTACCGAAATCGGCGACGAATCCATCACGATACGCAAGATCTTTTACATGCTGGTGATTCTGGTTGGCGGGTTGGTGGTGGGCCGCTTTCTTATTCGGTATTTGCGCGGTTATGCAGCGAAAAAACTGAAGCTGCGCTCCAATGTGGTGCTTATTATAGAGAAACTATCCAATTATCTGCTATTCATAATTGTTTTTTACTTCGCCCTCAATTACGTCAATATCCCCCTGACCATCTTCACATTTCTTGGCGGCGCCATCGCGCTCGGTATCGGTTTCGGCGCTCAGAACCTTATCAATAACTTTTTGTGCGGGTTGATATTGATGGGCGAACAGCCCATACGGATCGGCGACTGGGTGGACATAGACGGCAAGACCGGAATCATTACGAACATCGGAGCCCGCGCATCACGCTTGCGCCTGTTTTCTGGTGTGGACGTGCTGATACCCAACAGCAAATTCCTCGAAAACAACGTGGTGAACTGGACATTGTCGGACAAAAAGGTGCGTCTTCAAATCTCTGTGGGCGTCGCGTACGGTTCGCCCACGCGCGAGGCACAGCGGTTGATCATGCGTGCAGTGTCCGAGCACGGCGTTGTGTTGGAGGATCCGGAACCGAAGGTATTTTTTGAAGATTTTGGTGACAGCGCCTTGGTTTTTTCGGCCTATCTGTGGGTTGAAATTGGTCCTGCGACGGATGCACGCACGGTAATGAGTGATATTCGGCATCGCATAGACAAACTGTTCAGAGAGGCCGATATCGTGATTGCCTTTCCGCAGCGGGATATCCATCTTGACACAACGGCGCCGCTGGACGTGCGTATATTGTCGGCGGAAAAAGAGGACGACGCGCCCGAGGAAAACGATTCTCCAATGGGTCGATTGCCATAAAAAACGCGAAGGCATCGCCTTGCGGCAATAGGCCTTCGCGTTCATACAATGTAATGCTTATCCGCGTTGCGCCAGCACGTCTTTTTCGTATTGCTGCACCGTCTGCATCCATGCGCCTGCGGGGGGCACGTTCTGTTGCGCACAATAGTAGTCCCACACTGCGCCAAAGGGCAGGGTCTTGAGTTCTTCGAGCAGAGCGAGACGGGCGGTGAAGTTCTGAGCCCGCTCGAATTCGCGCAGCGTCGCGGTTGGTTCGAGCAGGGCTATCAACAATGCCTTGATCATGACCCGTGTCCCGATTACCCACGCCGCGATGCGGTTGATGCTTGCGTCAAAGAAGTCAAGGCCGATATGCACACGTTCCAGATAATCGCCCCGGACAATCTCTTCGGCGATGGCACGAATCTCGTCGCTCAGCACGATGACATGGTCACTGTCCCAGCGTACGCCGCGACTGACGTGCAACAGTATCTCGTCCAGATATAACAGGACGGAGCTTATCTTGTCCGAAATCACTTCCGTTGGATGGAAGTGTCCCGCATCGAGACAAAGCAACAGATTGCGACTGATTGCGTATCCCATGTAGACCTCATGGGAGCCTATGACACAGCTTTCGGAGCCAATGCCAAAGAGTTTGCATTCAACCGCATCCAGATTGTGCCCGGGATTGCTCCGGTTCGCATAGATGCTGTCCAGCGATTCCAACAAAAGCATGCGCGACTTATTGCGATCAACCGGCGTGTCTTTATAGCCGTCCGGCACCCATAAGTTGGTGACACAGGGGATGCCAAGCGCTTTGCCGATTGCTTCCGCAATACTGCGTGAGGCAATGCAATGGTCAACCCAGAATTTCCTTATGCCCGCATCGTAATGGGACAAGGTAAACCCGTCGTCCGCTTTGGGATGGGCGAAACACGTGGGGTTAAAATCAATGCCCAGTTCGCGTTCGCGCGCCCAGGCAACCCAGTTCTCAAAATGCTCCGGCTTGAGGGCGTCGCGATCTACTGTTGCTCCGGCTGTCTCGGCATACATGGCATGCAGGTTAAAGCGATGTTTGCCGGGTATCAAATCAAGCGCCTGGCCGGCGTCCTGACGCAGCTGGTCGGGCGTGGTTGCTTTGCCCGGATAATTGCCGGTGGCCTGAATGCCGCCGCCGCTGGCCGCATCGTAATGCTCAAAACCGCCCACATCGTCCCCCTGCCAGCAATGGAGGGAGATGGGGATGGTGGCGAGCCGTTGCATGGCTTGTTCCGTATCCACACCGTATCCGGCGTATATTTCTTTGGCGTGTTCATAGGCGCGTTGAATATGGGCATCCGTCGGCGCTGTAAACATAATCTAAACTCCTTCTGAAATTAGCTGCAGGGAAGCACGGTCGCGGCGATTTTATCGGCTTGTTTCATGCGGTAGGCCTGCAGTTTGTCGGCATACTCGGTGTACTTGTTGCCCAGAATCGCAATGGCCAGCAAGGCGGCGTTTGTGGCGCCCGGCGTGCCGATGGCCAAAGTGCCCACCGGAATCCCCGGCGGCATCTGTGCCATTGCCAGTAACGCGTCATGGCCATTTAATGCGCCGGTTTGAATGGGCACACCCAATACGGGGCGTGTCGTCAACGCAGCGACGGCGCCGGGCAGCGCCGCAGCCAGGCCGGCGCCCGCGATAAACACCTCCGCGCCGTTCTCTTCGGTTTCCCGCACATAATCCGCCAGCAAACCGGGGGTACGGTGTGCCGATAATACGCGGCAGGTGTGGGGCACGTCAAAGTCGCCGAGGGTTTGATGAACCCGTTCCATGGTTTTCCAATCCGATTCACTTCCCATCAGCACCACAACCAACGGTTTGTCGTTGTTACTCATTGTGTGTCTCCTTGTTAATTCCAACCCTATTTAGAACGGCAGAATTGTTTCTGCCGTTATCTCAAAAATGCGTTTCAATATAGTTCAGTGCCGACTCGAGGTCCGGCAGGATTTTGGTGCAGTATTTCACCATCCACGGCGACATATCGGCGTAGGCATACGGCGAAAAGGCAATGACAAATTTGCCCAAATCGTGCGCGGCAAAGAAAACTTCCATGGACGTGCCAATGGAAGCCTTGGCATAGTTTACAAGCAGCATGTCCGCATTGCGAATATCTTGCAAGTCAAACTCAACGATTTCATTGGCGCTGTCAATTTCACGGTCGCGAAAGTTGCGGCGCATGGGATCGAGCAGGATAAACTTCCCGGCCAAACGCTCCTTTGCCCGTTGACGCCATGTCTTGCTTTCATCGGCGGACGCATCCATGATGGGCCCACATAAATAGATTGATTTTGCCTGTTGTTGCATAGTGCCCTGTTTCTACGTGTTATCCTGATGACCACACCCTGTCGTGGCTACAGAGGTTGCCCCTTCACACGAAAGTTCATTCGTTTGCACCGCGGTTGATCGCTGCAAACATCAGTCCAGTGATTCAATGCGCAGGTTGCGGAACCAAATGTCCTGCCCGTGATACTGTAACCCAATGTGCCCTTCACGCGGCATGTCTTTGTAGGCGTCGCGAAACTTGTTTTCCGTACCGTCGGGATTTTTTCCGGGCTCCGTCCACAAATCCAAGTCCATGTAGTTTACAAGTTCGTTGTTCAGAAACACCCAAAGCAGATTGTCCTTGGCAATGATGAGGTATTTGTTCCACTCGCCCGGCGGCCCCACCAATTGTTCAAACGGTTCGAGGCAATCGAAAATGGCGCCGCAATGCCACTTGGGGTTTTCATAGTCCTCGTTGTTCTGAAGAATCTGAACTTCAATACAGGTGTGCATCCAGTCATCCAAGTCGCCGCATCGAATAAAGACGCCGCTGTTTGTGTTTTCAACACACTTGAACTCAAGGGTCAGGATGAAATTGCCGTAACGTTCCTTTGTCCAGATGTCTCCCCTCCCTTTCGCAACCAGTACCTCCTCATCAAAAACCCAGCCGTCCTCCTCGTAAATGGCGTTGGATAAATCTTTCTCAAACAAGGGGCCAAATTGAGGCGCCTCCATTATCTTAAACATAATGTCCGGCGGCGGCATCTCAAGGGGACGATCCCAATCGCACTCAGGTTCCGTAGTGGTTTCTTCGCCTTGGACGTTCCATGCAACGGCACAGATGATGACAAGCAGTACACGAAAAACAGTCATTTTCATGGGGTACACTCCTTATTGTCGTTGTTGCGTAGGTGTGTTGTTGAACAAGTGTGGGCCTTACGCAATCTTTCTTGCGGCTATTATAGCAAGGTTTCCGACCTCAAGTCCTGCTTTGTGTCCGAGACGCTTTGGTTTCGGGCGCGACCGCGCAGTTCGCGTACGCTCATGGCAAGCCTTTTCTTCAGCATACGTGACAGGTGGTGTTCATTGGCGAAGCCGACTTGCGGCGCGATGGTTTTCAGCGGCATGCGGGTGGTCAAGAGCAATTGCCGCGCTGCTTCAAGCCGAATGCGGCAGACGTCGCGCATCGGCGTTAAGCCTGTCTGGACGCGATAGGTGCGCGTAAAATGATAGCGGCTCATCCCGCCAACGGCGGCCAAATCATCCAAACACAGCGGTTCATCAAGATGCGTGCGGATATAAGCGCGCACTCTTTCCACCATATCATTGCCGCGGTGTTTGGCGAGCCGCAGGTATTCCGCCAGCACCACCTGCAGTATGCTGTTCAAGAAGACATGGGAATCGGGGAAATAGGATTCTCGCTCGTGGTGCAGCCACGATACAAGCGTTTGTATGCGCCCCATGCTATCCGACAGGCAACATGAGATGTCTTCAGGGAGGTGGGGCCACGAGAAAGAAACAAAGCAGGTTTCCAGTCGTTCACTGTTATGCGACCATTCTTCATGTATATGATTGGCTGGATAAATCATGGCAGAACCGGCGCGGGCATGCAAGGTGGCGTCTTTCAGTCGCGATGTCATGGCGCCGCGTAACACCAGGATCAGCTCATGGCTGGCGTGATCGTGTGCATCCATGTGCCATGGCCCTGTTGCATTAACCTGCCCCACATAATAGAAGCGGGCGCTATCCAGACCTGAAAGAGCAATTTTAGACAAATGAAAGCAATCTCCGATATTGCAATAATGGGCGTCTTACTTCATAATTAAGGGGATCGTACTGGAGAAACTGTAGCAGCAAAAGGCAATTTCAATCAAATAGAGCGTTTACAAACGGCCGGCGGCATCCATTGCCTTTTCATCCCGTGTCTGCCCGGTCGTTTTGAAAGGACCCTGATCATGCCGTTGAAGTTTAGACAAGTGTTGATCGCCGACGAACGATACGAAGCCGCCGCCGTGTTTGATGTCAATAACGATGGCGTTCTGGACATCGTTTCCGGCGCGTGGTGGTATGAAGGCCCGGATTTTAAGCAACGCCATCCGGTGGGCCCGGTTGCGGCGTATGATGAGTATTACGATGATTTTTCGTGTTTGCCCCTGGACATTAACGGGAATGGGTATCTCGACTTTGTGACGGGCGGTTGGTGGGGCAATACCGTGCGCTGGCGTGAGAACCCGTGCAAAACCGGCGAACCGTGGGCCGAGCACGTCATTGCGGAAGTGGGCAATGTGGAGACAACGCGTGCATGGGATATGGACGGCGACGGCCTGCCGGAGGTGATTCCAAACACGCCGGGCGGGCCGGTGCGCATGTATAAATTAGAGACGGACGCTCACGGCAAAGTTACGGGCACGTTTCAAGAGTTTGTATTGTATGACAAGCCCCAGGGGCATGGGTTGGGCGCCGGTGACATTGCCGGGAACGGGCGCATGGATATTGTGTTGAATCATGGGTGGCTGGAAGCGCCCGAGAAGCCGCTTGAACAGTCATGGAACTTTCATCAGGAGTTTCAATTGCCCGGATCCGCAGGCGTACCGATTCTTGTGGCCGACGTGAACGGCAACGGCGTGAACGATCTCATTGTCGGCGGGGGCCATGAGTACGGACTGTATTGGATTGAACAGCGGCGTGCCGGTGACGGCACGCACGAGTGGATCACCCATTGTATTGATCCGGACAATTCCCAGTATC
>SKQZ01000044.1 GCA_007118765.1 Candidatus Hydrogenedentota bacterium | reverse complement strand
TAGCCCATTCCCATTCCGCTTGACACATCCGCTAGGCGCCGATACCCGCGCTTAACGACAACATGGGCAACAGCATGGCAATCACAAGAAAGCCTATGATAACGCCCATAATCACAATGAGCAGGGGTTCAAACAGGGCGGTAAGCGCTTTTACCGCGCGGTCCACCTCCAAATCATAGGCGTCGGCGATGCGACTTGCCACGCTGCCAACACGACCGCTTTCCTCGCCCACGGCAAACATGCTCACCACCATGGGCGGAAACAGTTCCGAGTCGCGCATGGACTCGCTCAGGCTGTCGCCCTCGGTAACGCCCGTATGCAATTCGGCCACACTGTTGCGCAACAGAATATTGCTCATGGTTTCAGCGGTAATTTTCAAGGACGTGAGCACCGGCACGCCATTGTCGAGCAAGGTGCCGAGGGTGCGCGCAAATTTTGCCATCTCATATTTTATGATGAGCACCTTTAAGACCGGTATGCGCAAAAAGAATTGGTCGAACACCATTCTGCCCGCCTCTGTGCGCCGATAGCGCGCCAACATAACCCCCATTGCCACCAGGGCCAGTATGACCGCCCACCACCATGTGCCCATGAAATCACACAAACCCATTACGATTAGCGTTGGCAAGGGCAGCTGGGCGTTGAAATCCTCGAAGATGCCGATGAACTTTGGGAACACAAAGGAAATAAGAATGAAGATGGCAATGCTGCCCACCACCATCAGAAAGATGGGATAGACCATGGCAGACACCACTTTGCCGCGCAACTCCTCTTCCTGTTCGCCAAAGGAACATATCCGCCAGAGCACCTCTTCCAACATGCCGCCGGTTTCTCCCGCCCGCACCAGACTGCAATACATGGCGGGAAATACCGTGGGATGCCGTTCCATGGCTTCGGCAAGACCGCTGCCCTTTTGCACGTCTTCGCGCAGCTGGTCCACCACCTTCGCCAGTTTGGGATTTTCCGTCTGATCCACCAGTGTGCGCAACGCGCGCGTTATCATCATGCCTGATTCGGACAGGTTCGCGAGTTGTCGCAAGAATACGTTGCGGTCTTTTATCCGAATGCGCGTCAGCGCGTCGCGCAGGGAATCGCGCCCCTCCCCATCGGCACACTCGTCCACACGGATGGGAAAGTACCCCATGTCGCGCAACCGTCCGACGGCGGCGCGTTGGTTCTCCGCCTCAATGACGCCCTTTTGCGCGTCACCGGGCCCCTTCTTTACTTCATATTCAAACCGAGGCATCTTCAACAGCGCTTTCCACGCTCAGCGTATCAGCATCCGCAGTCACCCGCAATACTTCTTCGGGCGTTGTATCTCCGGCATGAACCCGCTGCCAACCCGAGGCACGCAATGTTTGCATCCCCTGTTTCAACGCCTCCTTTTTAATCTCCACCGCCGTGGCGCGCTGCACCGTCATCTCTTTAATTCTTTCGCTAAACGCCAATATCTCGTAAATGGCGAGGCGTCCCCGGAAACCCGTGTGCAGACACTCTTCACATCCTGCTCCCCGAAGGAAGTTGGCGTCTTTCATCTGACGGTCGTCTGCGCCGAATTCAACGCGCAGCAAATCATGGTCGGGCGTGTCAGGCTGGGCGCAGTGTTTACAGATGCGCCGCACCAACCGTTGCGCCACCGAGGCCACCATGGTGCTCGAAATCAAGAACGGCTCTATGCCCATGTCAATAAGCCGCGTCACCGCGCCGGCGCTGTCGTTGGTATGCAATGTGCTGAGCACAAGGTGACCGGTAAGACTGGAGCGTATTGCCATCTCGGCCGTTTCATAGTCGCGTATCTCGCCCACCAGCATAATATCCGGGTCATGTCGCAACATGGAACGCAGCCCGAGGGAGAAATCAAAACCGATTTTCGGCTGCACCTGCATTTGTGAAACCCCCTGCAGCTGGTACTCTATGGGGTCTTCAATGGTAATGATCTTGCGGTCAATGTCATTCAGCTTCGACAATGCGGCATACAAGGTGGTCGTTTTACCGCTGCCGGTGGGGCCGGTTACCAAAATAATGCCATAGGGCTTGGCAATCAGCGTATTAAACAATTTCATGTCCGCCGGCAGAAAACCCAGCTGGTCCATGGTCATCGCCATGGACGAACGACTGAGTATGCGTATGTTGACCGTTTCGCCGTGCGGCGTGGGCAGGATTGAGACGCGCAGATCGTAATGGCTCTCGCCGAAAGAGGCGAGGATTTTGCCGTCTTGAGGCAATCGTTTTTCGGCAATGTTCAGGTTTGCCATGATCTTGATGCGCGACACGATGGCGGCATGAAAGCCCCGTATGGACGGCGGCGTGGGCGCCTGATGCAGAATGCCGTCAATGCGATAACGCACGCGCAGGCTGTCTTCGAAAGGCTCAATGTGGATGTCGGTGGTGTCGGATTGTATGGCTTCCAGAATCAGCTCATTGACAAATTTGATGATGGACGCATCAATGGTGTCGTCGCCCAGATCCGCGCCGACGTCTCCTCCCTCTATCGTCAACACGGGCCCCTCGGCCTCGGCGTCTATCAAAATGCGCTCCATCGTGTCCGCGCCAACGCCGTACAATTCCTTGGTGGCGCGGGCAATTTCCTGGGGCGTGGTCACTGCCGGCTCAATGCGCCGCTTGAGCACCATGCGTATGTCGTCCAGCAATTGCGGATTCAGCGGATCGCTGATGGCCACCACCAGCGTGCCATTACGCTCTTGAACAGGGACGAAGCCATAATGGGTGGCGAATCGGGCCGGCGCTTTTTGGACGAGCGCCTTGTCCAATCCGTCGCGCGACGGCGCTACAAAACGCATCTCACAAAAGTCCGCAAGCGCGGCATAGACCGTTTCCGCCCGGGCAAAGCCCATTTGCGGGATTACCGATGCGAGGGGCAGATTATTCTTGACCGCTTCATTGCGGGCGCGTTCCAGCTTGGACTCATCCACAATGCCGCGCTGGACCAACAACTGTTCAAACGCCTTGGGTTCCTGCACGCCGACATAACTCCTTACGATTGCAAACCAAAGATTGATGGTAACACATCCGGAAAAAAGTCGGCAACTTCATTGCAACACAGGCATGGCACGCCGCCCATCTGCCCCCGCCAACTGCCTGCGAAAAGGGGGTGCGCCGGCCTGATTACTCCAAGCGGCTCAACGCTTGGTGTGCCCGATGGGACAATGCAATATGATCGCTTGCCGCCGCCCGGCTGTAAGCCGCGTGGGCGCGTGCTCTGTCGTTAAGGGCGCCACGATAGTGATCGCCAAGCAACAGGTTCACCTGCGCCGCGGCCACCGGCTCGGAACACTGTGCGCGCACTTCTTCAAGCGCTTCCGCAAGGTTGAGCATTCCGCCTTGTTCGGGACCTTTTACAAGTCTGCCCATTTCTTCTATCGCAACCTGTGCCAGCAGGGTGCCGGGATACTGGACAACCAGCCGTTCCAATTCTTGAAAACTGCCGTGGTCCCGCGCAGCATCAAGGTGATGCAGGGGCGCGAACTCTTCGTGTTTCGCCTCCAAAAGCAATTCGTACCGTGTCATGCTCTCGTCACGTGAATCAAAAATGTCCGGATGAGAACCTCGCAGCGTCTCAAATGCCTCAAGGGCCTGATCATATCGCTGCAGATAGGTGTATTCTATGTCGGCCAGCAACAACAACGCCTCTCCGGCGAGGGACGCATCGGAAGCATCCGCGATGGTTTCTTCCAGCAACGTTGCCGCACCGATTCTATCGCTGTCGTCCACCATGCGGCACGCCTCTTCCATCGCCCGGGCGAGGCGACCATTCATGGCGGCCATAGCAGGCGTTATGGGCTCTTGAGGGGCGGGCGCTACAGTTGCGGGTGCGCTCGCTTGCTGTGCTGTTTCCTGTCGCCCGTCTGTGTTTGACCCCTCTATGAGCATCACGCCCGCATAGATGCCGGCCACCAACAATGCAATTGCCAGCGTGGCGGCATATACGCCCACCAACCGCTGGCGGCGATATTCAAGAGGTTCTGACAGCGCTACATTGATACGGCCGGAAAGATCGATAGGCAGTTGTTCCCCGGCAACATGAAACTGCTTGGCAAAGCGTTCAAACTGTTCCTGCTCTTTGTCCAGTTGGGGAAACTCGCGGCACAAACGATTGAGGCGGGCACGCTCTTCCGATTCGAGCGGTTCATACGTGGCCTTTGCCATCAGCGGGCCGGCGGTCTTTTGGGCGCGCCGCCACCGCCATGCGTACAAAAGCGACGAGAGACGATACTGCATAGCGACTATAACTCCGTTGGGAATCCTGATTACACCTTCTGGGGTTCACATGTATGACTGCAACACGGCACGAAACCATCGTGCCGCCTATATATTCGACGCAAAATCGCTGAGTTCCTTGCGCAATTTTTTCATGGCGCGAAACAAATGCACTTTCACACTGCCAACCGTGCACTCCAGTGTTTCCGCGATTTCGGCCAACGAAAATCCTTCAAAGTGGCGCAACACAAACACGGTGCGCTGCATGGGCGACAACACCACCAACGAGGCGCGTATGCGGGCGTCAATTTCGTTGGCATGCACCGACTCTTCCGTGTCCACAACTGTTGGTTCCACCGGGGCGCCTTCACTTTCGTTGCGAAACGCTTCGTCAAGCCGCTCCTGTCGCCGCCGATTGCGGCGACGTATATGGTCAATGGCCTGATTGGTGGTCAACCGCAACAGCCATGACAAGAATCCGCCGGTGGGCTTCCAGGCATCAATCTTTCTGTAGGCCTTCATCAACGACTCTTGCGCCACGTCCAGCGCATCTTCCCGATTGCCTGTAACGCGATAGGCCGCTGCATACACACGCCCTTGATATCGTCGTACAATTTCGTCAAAGGCGCTTTTATCGCCTGATTTGAGTGCCAGCGCCAACTGTTTGTCATCCAGCGATTCAAATTTTGATGCTTGTTTATGTTGCACTGTTGGAAACGCACTCCCCTCGGGAAAGGTTAACAGGAACCGGCGCCGCCGGACGCACAATGGCACGGTATACCGCGCTAAAGTGCCGCTGATGATTGTGGCAACCCATGCGAACCGATCCTTTCCTGGTGTGACCTGCACACCCGTACCGCACCTGTTATCAGGTGTCTGCTATGCTTGTAACGTTTTGCCTTTTGCGGCACTGCTTATTTGACCCGTTTTTATCGCGATGGGTTTGTGTTCGTGACGAACACGCGCCTCGACATCGCAGTACACAGGTCATTATCCTGCACCACAATAGGAACAGCCGTTTTAACCCGCGTATTTCAGCCCTTTGATACTTCTTATCCTATCATATACCGGCGTATACAGTAAACGCCCACATGAACACCAAACTCCACTCTTTTCACACAGGCCCGCTGTTCATCAGGCGGGTTATGTGCATTCTTCCTCGGCGGTTAGCCCGTCGGACATCACGGTGATCAATACCCCCGGCTGCACAAAGGTTCCACAAAGGGAACGCCCAAAAAGATTCGGCTCGTTCTTTTGTTAAACTGCCGCAGATATGGCATACTGTATATGCAACACAAGATTAAATGAATAAGCGCGATTGGGTATCGTCTACTAGAGAAGATGAACCCGTGTTGTTTGCAGGAGACCAATTTAAGCAACATTTTTAACGGCGGCAACCCCGCCAGCATTTAAGGAGAAAGAACATGAGTCCTCGAGTCACTTTTTGGGGTTCCCTCGTCTTGGCGGGAATCGTCGGCGTTGTCATGACCGGTTGCGAAACATACGGAGAATCTGCGGGCCTTGGCGCGGGCACCGGCGCCATCGCGGGCGGCATCATCGGGCATCAGAGCGGACGCGCTGTTGAGGGCGCCGTAATCGGCGGCCTTGTGGGCGGCGCCGCGGGGCTGATTGCCCATGACATAAAAGTTCGGCGGGCGCGCACCCGCGCGGAAACCGAGGCCGAATACAATTACACCCCTGCACAGGGGGAAATGCTCACGTTGGAACGCAGCGAAGTGTTGCCACAAAGCGTGCGTCCCGGCGAAATGGCAGACGCAAGCATTCAATACGCCCTGCTGGGCACCGGCGGTGGCGTGGAGGTGAGCGAACAACGTTCGCTGATGCGTGGCGAACGCATGATCGCCGATGTATCCACCCACTCGTTCAGACGGGAAGACGGCACATGGGTTAGTTCGCAGCCGTTCAGACTTCCCAGCAACCTTGATCCCGGCCAGTATACGATTGTAACCACGGTGCGCACCGCCCGTTCCGCCATTTCCTCGCAAGCACAATTCACGGTGCTGTAACCATCCGACAAATACCCTTTCAAGAAAAACGGGCTTCACGGTTATCGTGAAGCCCGTTTCTATTCGTTTATCCGGTTCTGTCGCTGTTAATCACACAGTTCGAATATGCCTGCTGCGCCCATGCCGCCGCCGATGCACATGGTCTCCAAACCCCATTTCACACCAAGCCGCTTCATGTCATGAATGAGCTGTGTGGCGAGTTTGGCGCCCGTCGCGCCGAGGGGATGGCCGAGCGCAATGGCGCCGCCGTTCACGTTGACAATGTCGGGATTGATGCCCATGGTCTTGATGACATAGAGCGCCTGTGATGCGAAGGCTTCGTTGCACTCCACAAGCCCGATATCGTCCAGCGTAATACCCGCCTGCTTCAGCGCGTCTTCGATGGCGGGCACCTGAGCCGGTCCAAGATAGCCGGGGTCGCCCGCGCCGACGGCATAGCCGCGCAATTTGGCGAGGGGTTTTACGCCCAGTTCACTCAGCATGGCTTCGCTCACCAACACCGTGGCCGCTGCGCCGCAGCTGGTCTGGCTGGAATTGCCCGCAGTGGCAACCCCTTTGCCCGCGGGTCCGGCGAATGCCGGCCGCAATTTGGCAAGCCCTTCGAGGGTGGTGCCGGGACGGGGGCCTTCGTCCGTATCAAAGACATAGGTTTTGCCGCCCGGTCCTTTTACGTTGAGGGGCACAATCTGGTCTTTGAAATAGCCCTTTTCTATGGCTTCGCACGCCCGCTTGTTGCTGCGCACCGCCCATTCGTCACATTCTTCACGGGTGATGTTGAAGTCGTTGGCAACATTGTCGGCGCACTGCCCCATGCTGGTGTAACTGCGCGGGTTATTCTTCACCAGTGTTGGGTTCGGCGTCAATTTGTTGCCGCCCATGGGGATAATGCTCATGGACTCAGTGCCGCCCGCAATCGCCGCGTCAAGCATGCCACATTCGATTTTGGCGCCTGCCGTGGCCATGGTTTCCAGCCCGGACGAGCAAAAGCGGTTCAGGGTTTCCCCGGAAATGGTGTCCGGGAGTCCGGCAGTAAGCACCGCCATGCGTCCTATGTTCATGCCCGATTCCGCTTCGGGAAAAGCACAACCGATCACGCAATCCTGGAGGCGTTCCGCAGGAACGCCCGAACGATTCACCGCTTCTTTAATTGCAGCGGCGGCAAGGTCGTCGGGGCGCACATGCGCAATGGCGCTGCCTGCTTTTGACCGGCCAACAGCCGTGCGTACGGCTGATACTACATATACATTCTGCATATCGTCAATCCTCCTTTTGGCTAGTTGCGCAGCGGCTTGCCGGAAGCAAGCATGTGCTGTATCCGCGCCTGGGTTTTTTCGGTGCCGCAGAGGCTGACAAAGGCCTCGCACTCAAGATCAAGGAAATCCTGTTCGGTCATGGGTTCGCCGGCAAGGCGATCGCCGCCGCACAGAACGTTGGCAATGTGTGTACTGATAAGCATGTCGTGTTCGCTGGCCCAACCAGCTTCCTTCATGCCCCAGACCGCCGCTTCAAACGCGGCTTTTGCGGTCTCGCCAAGGGCATAAAGTCTGGGCGGACGCGGGGCCGTGTAGCCTGCGACAACCATGCCGCGACATACGTCTTTCGCTTTTTGAATCTGGTGATCATAATTGGGCAGCACGATGTCGCTGGTGCGG
>SKQZ01000146.1 GCA_007118765.1 Candidatus Hydrogenedentota bacterium | reverse complement strand
TGAATACGACGAGGAGCACACCGGGTCCCAAACGGGCACAGAGGGGAAGGGCCAGTGCCGTAACCAAGCCGCCGCCCAGGAAAGGCTCGAACGGTAATTGCTTGTACCCAAAACATTCAAAGGCGCCGCTCCTGTTATGCGGGTCGGCAATTCGCATCAACAGCAAACCGTTGACAGCCATGCCCGTGCCTTGTCCGAAATCGCCGATGGCCTTTTCAAACCAGCGTTCCGGCAACATGCGCGGTGCCAGCACCCAAAAACAAAAGATCACCCAGCCAATGCCCGCGGTTGCCAAAGAAACAAAGGCAATCCAGTTCTCGCCAATACTCGACAAGGAGATGGTGGCCATGGCGGCAACGATAATGAAGTCGAGCGCCGTGCCGGAAATACGGTTGATAAGTTCGCGGGACACCCATTTCGCGATGCCCGTGGCCATAAGCGCCATTTGCAGGAGGGCGCCGCCAATCATGGCCATTGGAAACAACGGCACATAGCGCATCAGCTCGCCGGTATACGGGCCATAGGTATGGTTCTCGATAATGATCAGCCCCTGCAATAACACGTACCCGATCACAATGGCCAGCGCAATAAGTCCCACATGAAGCGTCAACGGATCAGTGGTCGTCTTGGGTGCAGCGTCCCCCGCTTCATTTTCCTGAAGCGCGCTCAGTTCCAGCTTCTCGCTTTTCTCGACAGGTTCCTGGCGTGCAATCGTAATTGCATCGCTGCGCACGGCAAAATTCACAAAAGCGGTGCCCAACACCACCCCGGCAATAAGCCCCACAGTAGCCAGTCCCAGCGCCAGGTCCTGTCCGGCCTCAAAGTCCAGTTCCGCAAATGTGCCCGCAAGTCCCGCCGCCGTGCCATGTCCCCCGGACATGGAAATCTCAATCAGCACGCCTGCCAGCGGGTTGACGTCAAACAAAGGGGTCAAAAAAAATAGGGTTATCAGCAGTCCGATGGCGTATTGGCCGAGGGAGATGGTGTAGCCGAGAAACGCCTGGGGGCCGCCCATGTACCATACGCGCCGTGGCGGAGGCAGCATTTTGCCGATGAACAACCCGGCAAAAACAACGCTGATAAGTAATTTGGGCATTTGATTCCAAACATCCAACGTGGCCATTGGAATAAACCCGTCGGCAAATCGGTCACTGCCGGAAAGCAATGCGCCCGCCACCTGCGGCCCCAACAGGAGCCCCAATGTTCCGGCGATAATGGATGTAGGCAAGAATATGCGATCAAACAAGGGAATGACACGGCGTATCCCCTTGCTGACCAGCAACAGTAGCGTCACCAGTATTATGGCCACAGCAACGTCATCAAGTGATTGCATTGGCTGTCCTCTTTCGGTTAATGGAATGTTCCTGCTGCATGTCGCCTTGTAATTGTATACATTACCGTTGGTTGAGGCAATTCGTCCACAAGGATGCAGGCGTCAGGCGTGCCGAGGGAAGGCGTCCAGCTGTTTGTGGCCTATCGTTTTTCGCCGGTATATTCAATGAAACAACATCCGGGACACACCGGAAACAGGTGGTTGCGACATGCTTGCCGGAACTGTCGCATCTTTTCGTCGTTCCAAAGGGCCTTCACAGAAATATCGCGAACGTTGCCCGCCTTGTAAAGCCAACAAGGATACACATTGCCTGTTCGTCCGATGATCACGGCGTTCCAGGGGCTGCGGCATGCGTACTGTGTGAGATTCAATTTGCTCTCGTAATAGCGAAGCAGTTCCTCCCGCGGCATGCGTGGCCATCGCACCTCCACATGATGTTTCTTGGCGGCGGCGGTGGTCGCATCCATGGCCGTTTCAAGGGCTTGACGGTCAATGCGCGGCCATGTCACCTCCTCCGCTTTTATGGCGTCATACGGGCGCTCGCCCAACCCGTCCACATCGTGCATGCGCGTTTCTGTAACCAGATTCAACACATCGCCGCCCAGCGACGCAACCACTTCAGGCATTTGATGCAGGACATGCACGTTCGCCTGTTGTATCACGGTTGTTATGTGAATCAAAGGGCATTGTTTGCCCGAGTCCCGTCGAAGGGCGTTTATGGTCTTGATGCCGTTTGAAGCACGTTCAAATGCGCCGGGTTGCTGCCGAATTTCGTCATGCACCTCTTGAGGCCCTTCCAGCGACACGCCGATGAAATTAAGGCCGCGTCCCCCGGGACGTTTCGGTGCGCATGCTACGGATTGTCCCGCACTCGCCTCATCCAGCAATGTGGCGTTGGTGATGTAATGGGTGTGGCGCTTACGTGACGCATGGGCGAGCAGTTCCATGAAATCCGTGCGCACCAGCGGCTCGCCGCCGGTGAAGGTGATGAAGCTGAACCCCCCCGTATCATCAATCACGCGCCGCCACTCCTCGGTGGTCAATTCCCCTTCCCGTTGCTCCTTGCCGGGGGTCTCTTCCAGATAATGAATGTACTGGCACATGCGACAACGCAGGTTACAACGGCGTGTTAACTCAAGGGTATAGTGCCACGGCGGAAAAGCGCGGCCCGATTTGAACAATCGGTAAGGCGTGGCGCTGTACAGGCGTTGCAGCGCGTCATACAGCCAAACCGAGAGGTGTTGTAAATGAGATGGCGCGCTTTCAGACATGAGCGTTCCTCTTGAGCCTTGTGTATAGGGTCCGGTCCGTGGACTAATGATAAGAAATCGCTTTGTAACATCAGTAACATAAGAGTACCGTCATCGCAGGCGAAGCGGCACGATCTCATTATATCGTCATTGCGAGCGCAGCGACGCAATCTCATGTCCCAGATTGCCGCGTCGGGCTGTCGCCTTCCTCGCAAAGACGATTATATTAATGGCGAATGCGGTTTTTCTTTCAGTGAATCACCGAACAGTCGTGAAAGCCCGCGGCGGAACCCGGTAAAATACGCAACTTAACCGCGTGCCGCGCTGATGGTGCTTTTGCCGGTTGCCTTTGCCTCCACAACCGCCGTTTCCGCTGCACGCACAAAATCTTCCACAGTATGGTCGTTTTGATATGCGGCGAGGCCAATGCTCATGGTTACGCCTTTGGTGTCGCGGCTGTAGAACTCGTCTTGAATGTATTTGGCAACCTGACGGCCTTCGTCCACGTCAATGCCCGTCAACAGGACGGCAAATTCATCGCCGTCGTAGCGGAAACATGCGTCGCCGGTGTTGGGATGAATGTGCATGGAAATGGCCGCGGCTGCCTCCACCAGTATCTGATCGCCGGCCGCATGGCCATGGGTATCGTTAAACCCTTTCATATTATCTATGTCCAGCAGCATAAGCGTAGTGGGGATGTTGTATTCTTGTACGCTACGCACGGCGGCATGAATTCTGCTCACAAAGGAGCGACGGTTGAACAGGCCGGTCAAAAGATCGCGCTGGGTAATTTCATCGAGCCGCAGCTGCATTTCCCGGCGTTCCGTGATGTTCTTAACCACCAGAAAAATGCCCGATTGTGCTTCGTTCTTGATGATGGCCATGGAGATGTCCACATATACCGTTGCCTCGGTTGCATGGGCCAACTTCAAGTCCGAGATGGCGCCCCGACCGATAAGGGCGCATAAGGACAGCCATTGCTCAAAGCGGTAGCGGTCGTCCGTATCCAGCAACATGGACGCGGGTTTGCCCACAAGGTTGGCCTTTTTTTCGCCCATCAATTCCAGCAACGACCGATTCACGTCCTCAATAACGGCGCCGCCCCCATCCAGCAGGGCCATGCCATCTATGCTGAGATCGAACAAGCCTTTATATTTGAGCGATTCAAGTCGTCGTTGTTCCTGCAGGGCGGCTTCATGAAACACACGGACGGTTTTCGCAAGGACCTCGGCAGGCAAATAGGGCTTGGCCATAAAATCGGTGGCGCCGCCGCGAATCGCCCGGACATAGGGGAAGCGAATTGTGTTATCGCTGGTGGCAATAATGCCCACATAGGGAAAAGCGCTGCGCGCTTCTCGCGGCAGGTCAAAGGCTTCAATGCCGGGCAGGGCCATGTTGTAGATCACCGCATCATAGGCCGTGCTGTCCAACAGGGACATGGCCTGATGGGCATCATGTGCGGCATCAACACGACACCCAAGATGCTTTTCCAATATGCGGCGGGTATATTTGACGATGCGCTTGCCGGGGTCTGCTATCAGCACACTTTTCTGAGGGTACTGTTCGCAGTCACAGGCACACGCGGAGGGTTTGTCTGATTGCCTCTCGTCTGACAAGACCATGTACAACATCCTTATATAGTCCGTCTATCAAGAACGTATATATTGTAGATGTATGGCGTCCGAAAACGCAAGTTATTCGAGTTTGGAAGAGGCAAAAGAGATAAGCAGGGGGAGGGGAGGCGTGATGATCCCGTCGTCATAAACGCGACAGTGTGGCGCAGTCTGCATCATCCAGGGCTGCGCCACCGGGATAGGGGTCATACGAAACTGTTGCCAGCGCAAGCCCGTGGGGTGGCGCACAGTGTCCGCGAAAAACATCGCCTGCAGCGAGCAATTGTCCAGCGAATGCCGGTGTAAACCGGCCCCGGGCAACTTCCACGAGGGTGCCGCAGATATTGCGCACCATCTTATAGAGAAAACCATCGCCCGTCAGTTCAATGCGGTACAGGTGATCGTTGTCTGTGGAGCCGCAAAAGCCGCCGTGTAGCAGCTCTGCGGTATAAATGGTTCGTTTGGTTTCCCATATCTGGCTGCCTGCGCTCTGGAACCCGGCAAAATCATGGGCGCCGACGAACTGCTTGAGTGTTTTGCGCATCAAGTCTAAATCAACACGGTAGGGAACATGCCAGGCAAAACATGCCGAAAAGGGATCAGCCACGCGCCCGAAATCAAATGCGTAGACATAGCGCTTCCACTGTGCGTGGAAACGGGCATTGAAATCCGGCTGCGCAGCTTCAACGGAGACAAGGTGGATGTCCGGGGCAAGCATGCACGATACGGCGTGCGCCAATCGTGATGGCGGCGTACCCGGCCATTGGCAGGAGAACACCTGTCCCAGCGCATGTACGCCTGCATCCGTGCGCCCCGCGCCCTGTATGGCAATCGGGCTGTTGGCGATACGGGACAACGCCCCTTCGATTTCACCTTGCACGGTGCGTTGTCCGGGCTGTCGTTGCCATCCGGCGAAGGGGGCGCCGTTATAGCGGACGATACATTTTAGCGTGGCGTTTTCCATGACCGCAGATTGTAGCGCAACACATGCGCCATACGCGAATGCCGCCACAGGGCCAATGTTTTACTCAATGGCCTCTGGGTCAAAAGGCATGGTATCGGGGAGCACCGTAATCTCGGTGCAATTGCCGTACGGAAACGCCAGCTCGCCGGGCCAGCGCACTTCGACATAATAGGCGATCCAGCCCGATTCCGGTGCGTCCACCACCGCTTCAACTTTACCGTCGCCTTCAAGAATTTCGCTCATCCACACCGAATCGCGGAAATCACGGTTGTCGGAAAAGGCCCTCCACAAATAAGCCGTGCCATCGGGATGGTCCCACTCCACGGTAATGCGGCCCGGTTCGGGGATATCCCATGTGATGGCGGGATACGACTCGCCTCGTTGCAGCATATAAAAGAAGTGGGAAAGGGCGGACACGCCGTTCAACGTAATATCATGGCCCGCATTCGGTTGATAAATCAGATGCTTCTCACCGAGCAGGCCCGGAAAATAGAAATTCGCGGCATCAACCGTCCAATACGGATCGTTGGTGCCAAGAATGACCATTTTCGGCATCGTGAGCGTTTCCAGGTAAGAGTACGGGTCCACCATGTCGCGCAGTTTTTCACCGTCCGGCGTTTCCATGCGCTCTTGCAGGCCCAACTCCGTATACTCGTCAATCTGGTTGCTGTATTCACCATAGGAGGCCAGTTGATGACGCATCTGCGGCACGACATTCAGCATGTCAATAACCGCCGGTGCAATGGCGATAACCCGGTCATCGCCCGACGCGGCGGCCAGCCATGAGGTCCAGCCCCGTTTGGAGCCGCCCGTTAACAAGAAGCCCGTGACCTCCTGTTCAAACTCTTCGCGCATGACCTGCTGTGTGGCATCCATGGCTTTCACGGCGCTTTTGGCCATGGGCAACAGCAACGGCCAATCGTCGCCTTCCCCTTGCAGGTATTTATCATAGGTATAGGCGATAAGGTGGTCTTCCCGCAGGCCGCCAAACAACGGTTGATTGGGCACTTGATTGACCAGCGCAATGGCCGATTGCGTGGCCACGGCCACTTGTTGGGCCGCCCGTGCTTCGCCGCCGCCGAGCCCCGGCGGTGTTTCCCGGATATTGCCGCCGCCCACAACCAGCACCATATTATCCGGGTGCGTAACCGTGTCCGGACGGAAAATGACCAACCAGTGTTGCCAGGGAATATCCTGCCATGTTTGCGATGTAAGGCGCGCAAAGACAGCGACACCCCCTTCAACAGGCTGTCTGTCAACCACTTCCACCGCAAAGCTGTCGTCCGGTCGCGTTACATACTCCACCAAATCCGCCCAGAGGACCGGTGTCAGCAGTAATCCCGCCAACATAATGACGGAAAGGAAAGAAAGACGTTTCATCATTGTGGCTCCTTATAGATTGCAAGAAGAAAAATATCTCACTTTCAATAACACAATACATCCTAGCGAAAACGTACGTGTTCATGCAACGGAATACGCAGTGTGTCAATCGTAACGTGACAAACCGTATCAATCGGCGATGCTGCGGTACAGCAGATTGATTCGATGGCGTGGCGCGTCTTCGCCCAGCATCTGGTGCAGTAACGCCTCATATTCAGGGTGTTCATAGGCCACGGCGGCACGACGAAGCGTAGCGGCCATGCGTGCCCAATTCGGGGTGCGCAGGTCGGGGTAGTCCCATTCCCGTTCTCCCGCCGCGTAGAGCACGAGATAGTCCAGCGCTTGTCGTATGCTTCGTCCATCGTCCGTTTCATAATGCCAGAGATCAACGCCAACCCGGGCGCCCATCATCGCCAGATCAACAAACCCTTCCAAGTTGAAGATGCTGTAAAGCGCCGGCAGGGTGCGGCCCAGTTCGTGCGGTTGACTGCCGTCCGGCTCAATGTGTTCGCCCACCCGTTCCCGCGTTTTTTCGTCAATGATATTGCGGGCAATGTCCTCCTTGCCCGCAAACAAGGCAAAGGCCGCCACTTGGGCGTCATACCATGTGCCGTGGTTATTGTAATGGCGCGCCTCGGTTTTTCCGTGGTCGCTTTCCAGCAGCCAGGTCAGGTAGGCGCGAAACCAGTCTTTAAGCGCATCGTGCGCTTCGTCGTCCCACGCTTCCGAGCCCAACAGCAACGTGGCCGTGTCGCCCGTGTACATCAGGCTGCGCGTGTCAATAATCCCGATGCCGCGCCCCTCGGTGCGCCCCGGAATACGTTGTCCATACTCCAGGTGGGGGTTCATGCCGGTTTCCGGCGAAAGGAACCATACGTGCAACAACTTGGCGGCTCGGGCGGCATAACGTTCATCGCCGCTGAAGAAATAGGCCAGCGCAAGCGTGTTGGTCGCAGTTGTCATTTGTCCCAGCGGGCGCCGGTCCAATTTGTTCGCTTCGGGGTTGCGTTCACCGTCGCGCCGGATATAGGGAAGGCCGTCCTCGGTGTCCGGGTTAGGCCACCAGTAGGGGCCCTGACTCATGTAATCGCGTTTGTCGCCGCTCGGCGGGGTTTCCGCCTTGAATGTAACCGAAAACGGCCCGGCGTCCAACGCCGATTCCGCCTCCTCCAGCAATCGTTCCGCTGCCGCCGTCGTTTCCGGCACGTCGTTTTCGTAGGCCGTGCGCTGCCGTGTCAACGTGTCGTGTTCGTATAGGGTCAATTCCAAGGCTGTGCCGGTTGAACCGGCTGCCGCCAAGACGATAAGCAATGCCATTGAAAAGAAAGAATAAGCCTTCATGTTATCTCCTTATTGTAAGTGGCGGACTGGCCCGGAAAATTC
>SKQZ01000173.1 GCA_007118765.1 Candidatus Hydrogenedentota bacterium | reverse complement strand
TGCTTAGAATTACGGATTTGTCTTTGCCGTTGGAGCACAGTGACAACGATCTGCGCGATGCCGTGGCACGTGTACTGGACATAACCGAACGGGACATTCAAAACATCACCCTCGTGCGTCGTTCCGTTGACGCACGTATGCGTGCCGGCATTTCCCTTGTCTATACCGTTGACGTTTCGCTTGCCGATTCGGTCTGTGCACAGAAAGCGCTCAAGGATCGGCGCGTCAGTCACGCACCGGACACGGCATATCGGTTTTTCGTGTCTGTGCCGTCGGCGCCTAAGGAGCGTCCCATTATCGTGGGGGCAGGTCCGTGCGGACTTTTCGCGGGACTGTTGTTGGCGCGTCTTGGCCTGCGCCCGCTGATTCTGGAGCGCGGCAGGCCCGTTCGCGAACGAATGCGTGATGTACGTGCGTTCTGGCGCGACGGGACATTGCATCCCGAATCAAACGCACTGTTTGGCGAAGGCGGCGCCGGCGCTTTCTCGGACGGCAAACTGACCACCCAAGTAAAAGACAGAGAGCATCGGCGCGCGTGGATTCTACGCGAACTGGTTGCAGCGGGCGCGCCGGAAGAAATCGTATACAGCAACAAGCCGCACATTGGCACCAACAAACTTGTTACGGCGATAGAAAACCTCCGCGCAACACTCGTTGCGCTGGGCAGCGAGATACGTTACGGAACTCGGGTGACAAACCTGATTATCGAGGCGGGACGCATCCGCGGCGTTATAAGCAATCAGGCCGACGATATCTATGGCGATCATGTGTTGCTTGCCATAGGACACAGTGCCCGTGATACGTTGCACATGCTGTATGATCTCGGCGTTGACATGTCGCAAAAAGCCTTCTCCATTGGTGCGCGCATAGAACACCCGCAGCACTTGATTGATAAATCGCAATATGGCGAGTGTGCGGGACATCCACGCCTCGGCGCGGCGGAATACAAGGCGGTATGGCACTGTCGTAACGGCCGAAGCGTGTACACCTTCTGCATGTGTCCGGGCGGTCACGTGATAGCAGCCTGCAATGAGCCGGACGGCATTGCCACCAACGGCATGAGCCATTACGCACGCAAGGCGGCAAACGGAAACAGCGGCCTGCTTGTGGGCGTGACACCGGAAGACTACGGCAACGCCCATCCCCTTGCGGGCATCGCATTTCAACGCCGCTGGGAGATGGCCGCCTACGAATTGGGCGGCGGCGGCTTCAAGGCCCCGGTGCAACTGGTAAGAGATGTGTTGGCGGACAGGGCGACGCAGCAGCTGGGCGCGGTGCCCCCTTCGTATCAGCCGGGGGTTACGCCCGCCGATTTGCGGGCGTGTCTGCCTGACTATGTGATTGAGGCGTGGCGCGAGGCCATTCCCGCCATCGCCACAAGAATGCGCTATTTCGACCTGCCGGACGCCGTGCTTACCGGTGTGGAAACGCGCAGCTCCTCGCCCGTGCGCATGGAGCGCGACGCCACCGGCCAATGTTTGTCTGTAAAAGGGCTCTACCCCGCCGGGGAGGGTGCCGGGTATGCGGGCGGCATCATGTCATCCGCCATTGACGGCATGCGCGCCGCGGAACAGATAGCCATGCAACTGAGCACGGCAACATAACGGAACATGAAACGCTTATTGTCTGAACAGACAACCTACGGGAGAGCACTACGGTGACAAAAAGACGCGACAAAAAAAACTATCTGGCCGGACATCAGCGCAGCTGGATTTGGGGGCGTCATGCCGTCGGAGAGATATTGGAGGCCGGGCAATGGCCCATGCATGAACTGTATCTTGCGGACGATTTGACGGAGGACGCCATTGCAACGATGGAAAAACAGGCGCAGGCGCTGGGCGCAACAACCGAAGTGGTTTCGCGGAAGCGCATCCGGGCGTTGTGCGGCACATCCGCGCATCAGGGCATATTGGCGCGCATGGGGCCGTACCCGTATGCGCCGTGGGACAAAGCGACGGAAGACCACGGCGCGCCCGCGCTTTGGTTGGTGCTGGACGGATTGCGCGATCCCAACAATTTCGGGGCACTCATACGCTCGGCGGCAGCGTTGAGCGCCACGGGAATCATTGTGGGCCAACAGGAGCAAACGCCTGTAAACAATCACGTGGCACGGGCTTCGGCGGGGGCTGTGAACCGTATCCCGATTATTCAGGCCGCCTCCTTGGAAGAGGCCCTGGCCACACTACAACAGCAGGGCGTACACTGCGCGGCCGCAGATCCTCAGGGGAGTGTTCCCGTGTGGGAATGCGATTTTACGCGGGACATCGCGTTGGTAATGGGCAACGAAAGCGCGGGCATTCGAGAGGCTCTGCTGCGTTTGTGTGATGACCGCGTTGTGATTCCCGGCAACACCCTGTTGGACTCGCTGAATGTGGCGGCCGCAGGCACGGTGATGCTGTATGAAGCCGCGCGGCAGCGAAACGCGGGCACTGCCGGATAACGGGCGCTCAAATGAGGTTATGCGGGATGACCGGCGCTATAAAAAGCGTGCCTTGTCCGGCTGCATCAATTGAAACAAACTGTAGCCGAGTGTGCGCATAAGTTTATCCAGACGCACAACGGGCAGTCCCAGCACATTTTGGTAGCATCCGTCGTAACGGGACACCAACAAACTGCCCGGCCCGTCCACGGTATAAGCCCCGGCCCGGTCCAACGGCCGCACTGTTTCAACAAAGCGCCGTATCTCCTCGTCCTCAAGCAGCCGAAAGGTTACGTCCGTTGTCTCGGAACCCAACGCCACACGCCCGGAGGCGGTA
Organism: Candidatus Hydrogenedentota bacterium; assembly: GCA_007118765.1. GTDB lineage: Bacteria > Hydrogenedentota > Hydrogenedentia > Hydrogenedentales > CAITNO01 > SLFT01. The sequence goes on along the minus strand of SKQZ01000173.1, from coordinate 5,196 downwards.
TCGTACAACGCCAGCCCGGTGACCACTTGATGCGTGTTGCCTGATAGCCGCCCCAGCATGCGCCGGGCCTCGTCCAGCGTTCCGGGTTTCGATAATACGTCTTCATCCAGAAACACCAAGGTGTCGGCGGCGATGACAAGCGCGTCGTCGGCCATCGTCTTGCCAACGGCAAGACATTTCGCGCGGGCGTTTGCCTCCACAATGCCGGCGGGCGTCTCGCCCTCGTCACATTCTTCAATATCGGCGGCACAGACATCGAACGCAATGCCCAGCGCAGCCAACAGCGCACGACGTCTCGGAGATGCCGACGCAAGAATTATTTTTGTCATGTCGTAACTCTCCTACAAGTTGCACAACAGGCGAACAGGTATTATAATGAACCCGTTGTCTTTTCGGGAAAACATTTCGTTCTTATGGATGCTTCTCCCCGATTAGATTGCAGGCAGCGTATATCAATGATTGGCAAGGCAACATGCATCGCAACAGGAGACGATAAAATGAAACACTTGAAACGCGTGACAGCATTTCATTCCAGCCCCAAACCGGCCATGGGCACGGGCGACATTTTGATGCTTGTGGGCACCATACTCACGGGCGTAGGCTCCGTGCTGATGGGCATCAGCCCCTTCTTCGGCGGCAAGGGCGGTTCGAAATAGCCTGTCTATTCGTAGCGCCATTCATGCCTGTTCCCACCGCGCCATGCTTACGGAAGGACTTTTATCATGGACAACCGCGCTTATGTAAAAGTAAACGCAGAAACACAGGACAAAGAACGGAGCATCTGCGGTTTTCGGCAGCGACTGCTTAAAAAAGAGGACGGCGTGCCCACCAGCGTCACCCGACTGCGTACTGACAATGCGCAGGCCCATTGGCACCGCCACACGCACGAGTATTATTACGTGCTTTCCGGCGAAGGCGCCATCGTGATTGACGGCGAAGAAGTGCCGGTGAAAGCGGGCGATTGCGTTTGGATACGACCGGGACACATGCACCAGGCCATCGGCAGTTTTGAAACGCTTATTATGGGATCGCCGCCGTTCGATTATGATGATGTGATTATGGAGCCGCCCCCTGAAACATAAACGCGGACAGTTCAAACTGGAACGTGTTTTACCCCCCGGTACGACCGTATATCATTTTGAGTGTGACCGCGGCCACTACAACGCCAAGCAAAACGATAACGCCGCGAAGCAACATCACCGTTTGACGTTGCATGCCGACGGCGTCGGTTGACGGCGCGTCCACCGGTTCCACGGAGACATCGGCTGCCGGTTTGGCATGTGCCGCCTCCGCCATCGCATGGGCACGCTTCGCCAGCGCAATATCCGCTTCCCGCACAGGCCGCCATCCCGCAGCGGTTTCCACGAAGGTGAACCCGTTTTCCCGCCATAGTTCTTCGAGGCGGGCGCGCCGCATGGCGGGCGCTTCGTATTTCAGCGTTGCGCGGCGCATGGGCACGGAAAAGGGCGCGGCCGTATAAAAGGGCGAGTCCATTACCAGTTCGATGCTTTGGGTATCGCGTATCTCTGTCCGGTGGTCTGTCACCCATGCACTGCCAATCCGTACGGCGGCAAAGAACGGCGGATCGTCGCCAATGGCAACCTCGAACGTAGGCACGTCGGGCGGCGGCATGCCGTCGGTAAACAACGCCTCTGTTTGCGTTGTGGCGGCCAGCAATAACGATATGACAGCAGTTGTTAGCATCATGGAAGCATCTCTTATGCGGTGCAAACGATTATGAGTTCATACTTCATTGTACATCAAATTGACCTGTGCAATCCTCTGTGAGTATGATCGATAGATAGTTCCGTCGTGCACGGTCTGCGTGGCCGCCGCACCGACGCTTCCCGCCTCAGCCTTGAAAACAAGTAACAGCAGGAAAGGTTTTTCCATATGGCCAAGACGATTTATCAGAAGATTTGGGATGCGCATCTTGTGGCCGAGCCCGAAGAGCAGGATGCCATTGTGTACATTGACCGCCATTATGTGCATGAAGTGACCTCGCCCCAGGCCTTTGAAGGGCTACGACTTTCCGACAGAAAAGTGCGGCGTCCTGAACTAACCTACGCCACCATGGACCATAATATACCAACGACCAAGCGCACCGGGCCCATTGCCGACCCGCTCAGTCGCGCACAGGTGGAGACATTGGCCGGCAATTGCGCCGACTTTGGCATTGCCTGTTTTGACATGGATGACCAACGCAACGGCATTGTGCATGTTGTGGGACCGGAACTTGGGCTTACCTTGCCCGGCATGACCATCGTATGCGGCGATTCCCATACATCCACGCACGGCGCATTCGGAGCGCTGGCGCATGGCATCGGCACCAGCGAAGTGGAACACGTGCTCGCAACACAGACCTTGCTGCAAAAGCCCTCCAAGACCATGGAAGTGCGTCTGAACGGCGCCATACAGCCGGGCGTCACTGCAAAGGATATCGTACTCGCCATTATCGGACGGATTGGTACGTCCGGCGGCACGGGATATGTGATTGAGTATACAGGCGACGCCATTCGTGCAATGAGCATGGAGGCACGCATGACTATTTGCAATATGACCATCGAAGCGGGTGCGCGTGCAGGACTGATCTCTCCGGACGAAACCACGTTTGCGTATTTGGAGAACCGACCGTACCTGCCCCAGGACAAGCCTTTTGATGCACTCAAAGAGGAATGGCGCGCATGGGCTTCCGATCCCGGATGTGCGTATGACACGGTGGTCGAAATTGATGTTGACGCGGTTGAACCGCAGGTGACTTGGGGCACCAGCCCTGAAATGGTGACCGGCATCAGCGGGCAGACGCCGATGCTTGACGCGGAGGCCGATGAGAACAAACGCTTGGCATACGAGAAAGCGCTGCAATACATGGGGCTGGCGCCCGGAACACCCATTACGGAGATTGCGGTGGACAAGGTGTTCATCGGTTCCTGCACAAACGGACGCATAGAGGATTTGCGCGAAGCCGCCCACGTGTTGAAAGGCCATGCCATTGCCCCAACCATTAAACAGGCCCTGTTGGTGCCCGGCTCACAGCAGGTCAAAAGACAAGCCGAGGCGGAAGGGCTGGACCGCATTTTTATTGACGCGGGATTTGAATGGCGCGAGGCGGGCTGTTCCATGTGTCTGGCAATGAATGATGATCGGCTGGAACCGGGCGACCGGTGCGCCGCCACCTCAAACCGCAATTTTGAAGGACGTCAGGGCAAAGGCGGCCGCACACACTTGGTGAGTCCCGCCATGGCCGCCGCAGCCGCTGTCACGGGTCGGTTCTGCGATGTTCGGTCATGGGACTATAAATGAGCGTAAGAAAACAACCCGCCGTTATATAACCGTTGAATCACGGCAACAACAGGCAACGGATTTCGGCGAACAGAAGGATATGGATACCATGAAAGCATTTACGGAACATACGGGTGTCGTGGCGCCGTTGGAAGCCATGCACGTGGATACGGACCAGATTATCCCCAAACAGTTTCTAAAGCGCATCGAGCGCACGGGATACGGCGATGTATTGTTTTACGACTGGCGTTATCTGGATGACGGCACAACGCCGAACCCCGATTTTGAGCTGAACCGGGGACGTTACAAGAACGCAAGCATCTTGCTGGCGCAGGACAATTTCGGATGCGGCTCTTCCCGTGAACATGCGCCGTGGGCGCTGTCCGACTATGGCTTCAGGAGTATCCTGGCGCCTTCGTTTGCCGACATCTTTTACAATAATTGTTTCAATAATGGGTTGCTGCCGATTACGCTGCCCGGCGATGTTGTCAATGCCCTGTTTACTGAGGTGCGTGCTCAGGAAGGGTATGCCCTCACCGTTAAACTCGCCGAACAGGAAATCGTAAAGCCCGATGGCGGTGTCATCACGTTTGACATTCATCCGTTCTTGAAACAGCGACTGTTACACGGTTGGGACCAAATCGGGTTGACGTTGCAGCACGAAGACAAAATCACGGCATACGAACAGGCCCATGGCATTGCGTGAACCCTCAGTAGCGCGTCATGCCTCGGGCAAGGAGGTGCAACATGCCTATTTACACCTATCAAATCATCCATGACGACGGTTCCGAAGGCGAGATGGTGGAATTGGTTCATGGCATGAACGATCCGCCCCTCACCGTGCATCCGCAAACAGGTCAAAAGATTCAACGGGTGTTCGCAGCGCCACATATCGCCGGGTGGTCGCACGAACGCAAGGCAAAGGAAATCACCAGCGACGAGAATGTGGCCAAGCACGGGTTCACAAAATATGTGCGCAGCGGCAAGGGCCATTATGAAAAGCGCGCCGGCGACAAAGGCCCGTCCTCATTGCATGCGGAATAGCGGCGGTACACGGCGTGGAAGGGGTCGGCGCGTGTTCCTTGGTTGTGGATGCGCTATTGTTCGTCAGAAGTGTGATTCTCTAAATTATTACCTTCGATTGCGGGCGCCGGGCTTCATGTTTGTAATCTAGATTACATATGAATGCCGCCGCAACGAGGCTAACCGGACAAAAAAATGATGCCGCGCGACCATAAGACCCACCAAACAGCAACCTGACCACGAGGCTTTATCGGAAGAATTATGCGGGCGCCGTACGGGGTAACATGGTGCTTATTAGCGTTAAGATGATGATATTTAAGGTGTTATGGGCGGCGATTGCGCTGGCCGTTGTACCGCGCCTGCATAAGCATTGTCATGGCGTCCTCAAAAAACATTGGCGCCAGTTTATCAAATTGTGAACCCTTGCATTTATTCAGGGCTTGGTTTATAATAGTACCAGATGAAGCGAGACAGTCAGGTGGAAGCAGGTATTTGGCTTGGTACAACGCTGTAATGAAGAGGTGTTGCAGTTGTACTATTACTACAAAGCAAATCGGCTGTCATAAAAAAGTTGAATCTCGAGGATAACCGGAGGTAACGAGGAGGGCTTAAACTCATTGGTTTAAGCGATGAATTACCAATTGCCCCGATTGTTTTTATCGGGAAACGATATGCGGGCTTCCCGCAGCAGGCCACTGCGCAGTACCGGCAGGGCAGGCTGCATGGTGAAGCCACCGCACCGATCTCTGCGATGCTCTGACGCCCATTAGAGCAAACGCACCTCACCGGAGATGCCGGGCCGCCCCCTCTCGGCATCTCCACCTTTTGTCTTCATAATGCTTTTCCTCTGCAACGCTCTGTTCCCCCTCAGAGCCAAAACACCTCACCGGA
>SKQZ01000361.1 GCA_007118765.1 Candidatus Hydrogenedentota bacterium | reverse complement strand
TTCTGTTGCGCCTGCGAATCTTACACCATATCAGGCACTTTGCTTGCCCGCCGACTTCGACGTGTGATAACACGCTGTCAGCCGGCGGCCTGCGCAAAGCACCTGCTCTGGCGCAATCTTCACAGGCTCACGACGAAACCTGATGAAATATCCGGGCTAGCCCGCATATTTCACCCCGCCTTAGCGGGGTTGCACAGGCTCACGACGAAACCCTGTGAAATATCCGGGCTGCGTGGCGTCAATGATTCCATCTGTGATGCAGTGTCGTACCGGTTGCGTTATATGATAAAGCAACAGGCATTTGCAAGCGGTATTCGCGATCGGGCCACATATAACCAGTTTTATTTTGTAAATTGCGCGACAAAGGATTATACTAAAGCGCAACAGGATCAGACATAGGTCTATTCGGAGTGCCCTCGCGTCGTTATTCGAGGGTGTATTTTTGATGACCAATAGACCTGCCACAACATATCGAAACAAGTTTCTTGAACAAGACAGGAGTGATGAGATCATGTGGACGCCCGGAATCGGAGAACTGTTGATTATCTTCGCCATTGTGCTGGTGCTTTTTGGCGGCGGCAAGATCGCCGGCATCGGCAAATCGCTGGGCACGGCCATCAGCGAGTTTAAGACCGCAATTAACGAAGAGAAGGATGAGAACAACGAATCGTCGGATGAGACGCCCTCTTCCTAAGGGGCATCCCCGCGTTGTCACGGTTTACGGCGATGCCGTAAGACACAACACCATCAGAAAGGGTATGCTTCATGCGTGTTGAGCAGCATCTAACCCGACGTTCCTTTTTGCAAACGGCGGCCACGTCGCTGGCGGGCTTTTCCATTGTACCGCGTCATGTACTCGGCGGCGCCGCTTTTACGGCGCCCAGCGATGAAATCACGCGCGTGATACTGGGGGTTGGCGGCATGGGCCGCGGTCATCTCGGATATCCCGGTGCACGCACGGTCGCGGTATGTGATGTAGACCGTAAACGACGTGATGAAACGTTGGACCGTCTTGAAGAGGGCGTGGTCGGGTACCATGATTTTCGCGAGGCAATCGCCCATGATGATGTGGACGTGGTGCATATTGCCACGCCGCCTCACTGGCACGGTATCATGGCGGTGGAAGCGGCCAAGGCAGGCAAAGACATCTGGTGTGAAAAGCCCATGACGCGCACCATCGGCGAAGGGCGGAAGGTGTTGGAGGCGGTGCAACGCCACGGGGTCATGTTCCGCCTGAACACGTGGTTCCGATTCCGCTCCGATTTTTACGGGTTCAACACGCCCGTGCAGCCGATTAAGAAGCTTGTGGCCAGCGGCATGCTCGGTTGGCCGCTGACGGTGACGGTGGGGCCCGCCACCGGTTTCGACTGGAAATTTCAATGGAGCGGCCGCACGGATCTCACGCCGCAACCTGTGCCGGAAGAACTGGATTACGATTTTTGGCTGGGACCGGCGCCTTACAAACCGTATCACGAACACCGGGTACACAGTAATTTCCGGGGGTATTGGGATTACGACGGCGGCGGTCTGGGCGACATGGGACAGCACTATCTCGATCCCGTACAATATTTTCTGGAGAAGGACGACACCACGCCGGTGTCGGTTACGGTGGACGCGCCGCAGCAGCACCCCGACGCCGCCGCCGATTGGCGGCGCATAGAGATGACGTATGCGGACGGCTGTCGCGTTATTCTGGATGCGGAAAACAGCGGCGACGTGCCGTACATTGAAGGGCCCGAGGGCAAACTGTACCCCGGGTTCCGTTCGGACATTCCCGACATAAAGCGGAAGGTGGCGGCGCTGCCCGACCCGGAACCGCAGGAAACCGACTTTTACCGGGCGGTGCGCAACCGTCGCACCTTCCCCCTGAACGAAGCCAACGGTCACTACTCCTGTTCCATGGTGAACCTGGCAATTGTGGCGCTCCGGTTGGGACGGGCGGTGCAGTACGACCCTGAAACGGAACAATGTCCGGGTGACGAGGCGGCCAACCGTCTCATAAACCAGCCCATGCGCAGCCCGTGGCATATTTAAGCAGACTGACAAGCAACAAATGGATGATTGCGCATTGCGGCGGGTGTTCGCAATGCCTACGTGTTGGAGCCTACCCATGACACTATCGCACAGAATCCGGTATATGGCGCTGGCAACGTTGGTCGGGATGCTGGCAAGCAGCGTCGCGCCCGCCTTGACGGTTGAGGAATTGTTGGCGGAAATGCCCGCCGAAAACAGCGACCACGCAGCCCGGTTGTTTGCCCATGCGCTCACATGGGATGATGCGCAGTTGACAGCGCTATGCGACCGTGTCGGCCCGTGGGAAGCGGGGCATGATGCCGAAGCGGCGCTGGCCTTGCACGGGTTGGCCCAATACGTGATGCGTCCCGACAATAGCACGCACCGGGGCGCCGTGGCGCGTCTGTATGAAACGGCGTTGGCCCGGGCCGATCATCCCGATGTACAGCGTTTTTTCATGATGTTGCTTCAGGTTTGTGGCGATGCCGATACGGTGGCGGCGCTGGCGCCGTACCTGTGTGACCACGACGTATTTGACGATGCCATCCAGACACTGCAAAGCATTGGCGGCGCGGCTGCGACGGCCCTGCTGGAAAACGCCGACTGCGGCGAAATGCCCGACGGGTTTGACACGGCCGTGGAAACGGGGCTGATGCGAATGGGCGACGCAACGGCGGCGGCTGCGGACGCCATCGGGCTGGATCCGCTGTTGTTTCAGGCGGCGACCATGCCTCCCGCGTCGGACGCCGCATCCCGGGTGGCGGCATTGGCGCGGGAAGCACTGCGCGACAACGACCATAAACCCCATGTACACGCGCTGGCGTTGCGCGCGTTGACGAATGCAAAGGGCGCCGCGGCCTTGCCCGACCTTATTGACGCGGCGAAATCCTCGGAACGGATACTGTGGGGCGCTGCCTTGCAACTGGCGGCGACCTTGCCCGGCGAGTCTGTTTCCAGCGCGTGGATACAATGGCTGCCGGACCTTCCCGAGGCGGTGCGTCCGCAGGTGGTGTATATGCTGGGACAACGTGACGATGCGGCGTCGCATGAAGCGGTGGTTGCGGCTTTAACGGACGAATCACAGGCGCTGCGCATTGCCGCCGCCGAGACTATCGGTCGCATCGGAGGCGATACGGCGCTTGCCGCCTTGGAGCGGGCGATGTACGATGCCGAGGACACGGCGGAGATTGATGCGGTGAAACAGGCCCTGTTGCAATATCCTGCCGCCGCCATTGCCCCCATTGCGGCACGGCGCGCACTGCGGGGCGATCCGGCGCAGCGCATCGCCTATTTGGAAATCCTGGCGGCGCAACATGCCGACCATAAACTGGACACGGTGCGCACATGCCTGACGGATGAGGAACTGCGCGTGCGCCGCGCCGCCGTAAATGCTCTGGCCGACATCGGCACGGCAGCGGACATGACGTTGTTGTTTGCCCGTTTGCTTGAGGCGCCGAGCGGGGCCGAAGCCAATACGGTCCGCACGGCGCTGGTGACGGTGGCAGACAGACATGAAGCGCGGGACGTAGCGTTGGCACAACTGCATGCGTTGTTTGGCGATGCCGATGCGGACGGACAGGCCCGGTTATTGCAAGTGCTTGGCACGTTGGGCGATGCCGATGCGCTGGCCGCCGCCCGGGGGATTGTGGAAAAGGCATTGTTTGAAGCGCCGACTGATGAAGCGCTGGCGGAACGCGCGCTGGAAACACTGGGCACATGGCCCAGAACCGACGCCGCCCATGTATTGCTTGACCTGCTGGAGCGTGTTGACGACCCGGAACAGCGCATGACTGTGTTGCAACGGTTTATGACGGCGGTTTCCCGGACTGTGTCCGAAGATGAAGACCAGGCTGCATTGCTGGAAAAAGCCGTGCCGTTGTGCCGCACGGAAGATGAGAAGGCGGCGCTCGAAGAAGCGTTGGCGCCGTTGCGAGACGCGGAAGAATAAGCCGAACCGCATGGTGTTCCGCGTCCTGTCCGGGCTGTGCTCTTGTGACAACACCCCGCCCCATCCATTACAATACCCGTGACGCAGTTGTAACCGGGAGCCCATGTCATGAGTGAGACCCAGTCCATAACGCCTGTGCGCGTGTTGCCCGACGAGGTGGCGAACAAAATCGCCGCCGGCGAAGTGGTGGAGCGTCCGGCGTCGGTGGTCAAGGAACTGGTGGAAAACGCACTCGACGCCGGCGCCACGCGCATTGCCGTGCGTCTGGTGGCGGCGGGGCGGCGGCTGATCGAGGTGCAGGACAACGGGCACGGCATGAGCGAGCAAAACGCTTTGCTGGCCATTGAACGTCACGCCACCAGCAAGATACGCAACGCACAGGACTTGGACAACATCCACTCCCTGGGGTTTCGCGGCGAAGCGCTTGCGAGCATTGCATCGGTTTCCCGCTTTGTGTTGACAACGCGCCGCGCGGGCGACGAAAGCGCGACCCAGTTGCGTGTGGATGGCGGCATCCTTCGCGATGTGCAGCAGGTGGGCGCCCCGCCGGGAACGCGCATTTCGGTGAACCGGCTTTATTTCAACACGCCGGTGCGCGCCAAGTTTCTGAAAGGCATTACGACGGAACTCAACCATTGCATTGACATTGTGCAGCGCCATGCGTTGGCACAACCGGGCGTGGCCTTTCAGTTCATGCACAACGACCGCATGTTGCTGGATGTTCCCGAGCACGCGTCGCTGCATGATCGCGTGGCGCTTATTTGGGGGGCGTCCTTTGCGCGGGACATGCTGGAAATCTCCGGCGAACAAGCGGGGTTTACATTCAGCGGTCTGGCGGGGCTTCCCGACCTGAATCGTTCCAACCGACACCACCAGTTCTTTTTTGTGAATGGCCGCCCCATCTTCAATCGTTCTCTGCAATTCGGCTTTGAGGATGCCTATCGCGGTCTCATGACCGTGGGGCGTCATCCCGTGGGCGTGTTAACGGTTGCCATGAATCCCCGGCTGGTGGATGTCAACATTCACCCCACCAAGCGGGAAATACGGTTCCGTGATGAACGCAGCGCGCGCGACGCCGTGCGTGATGTGGTGCGCCAGTGTTTGCGTGAGTATCATCGCGAGCAAGCGCCGCTTGCGCCGCAACACACGCCCGGCGCATCAACGACCTCCCCGGCGCCCGTTGCGCCGCCGCCGTCGCAACCAACAGCAGCAACGGAGCAGCCGGCCCGGGACACACAGACGCCGGCCGTTGCGCCGCCCCTGGAGCACGCCGCCGCGCCCGCCCCGTCGGCGGACAGCGTATTGGCACGGTTGGCGGTGGACAAGGCAACGGATGTTGTTCCGCAGCAGGCCCTGGACACGGGCGAGTTGCCGGGGTTTGAACGCGCCCATGACACAACGACAGCGCATGAAGATGCCGCCTTGTTGCCAAAGGGCTTTTTTGAGCGCGTGGAAAACATGCACGACGCGCCCCTGCAAGTCTTTGACACGTATCTGATTGTGCCCGATGCGGCGCGGCTGCTTATCATAGACCAACATGCGCTGCATGAGCGGCTGAATTACGATGCCCTTGTTGCCGAGCTTCAGGACAATGATTATGCCTCACAACAGCTGGCCGTGCCGGTGGTGTTTGAAGTGGCGCCGTCACAAACGGAACTGCTGGAATCCAACATGGCGTTGTTTGCGGAGTTGGGAATTGAAATCGAACCGTTCGGCGGCAACACGTTTCAGATTACGGCCATTTGTCCGTTGTATGCCGAGGCGAAGGCGCCGGATGTGATTTACGGCGTTTTGGACGAGCTGGCCCAGGGCAACCTCTTTGACAGCGAGCATGCCCGGACGGACTTGCTGCGCATCGCCACCCGGGCCTGCAAGGCGTCGGTGAAAGCCGGCGACCCGTTGAGCGCGGACGAACGGCGCAGTCTGCTGGCCGGGTTCCGTCGGCTGCAACCGCCGTATACCTGCCCCCACGGACGTCCCATTATTGTGGAACTTACCCAGCGGCAAATGGAAAAGAGTTTTCGGAGGATACAGTGAACCGGGCGATTGCGGTGGTGGGCCCAACAGGTTCGGGCAAGACCGGCCTGGCCATTCGTCTGGCGAAAGCCCTGAACACGGAGATCATTTCCGCCGACTCAATGCAGTTTTATCGCGGCATGGAAATCGGCACGGCCGCGCCCACGCCGGAAGAGCAAGCGGCGGTTCCCCATCACTTTGTCGGTTTCCTGCGTCCCGACGAAACGATGGCGGCGGGACACTACGAGCGGTTGGCCCGCGCAAAGGCGACGGAACTGTTGGCGCGTGGACGTATTCCGGTGGTTGTGGGCGGATCGGGTCTGTATATCAGCGCGTTTATAGACGGCCTCTTTGACGGCCCGGCGCGGGCACAGTCCGTACGCGACCGGCTGCGGGCACAAGCGGTTGCCGAGGGCAACGCCGCGCTGATGGCGCGGTTGCGCGCCGTGGATCCGCAATATGCGGATCAACTTACCAGCGAAAACGATCTTGTGCGCATTATACGGGCGCTGGAGGTGTTTGAAATAACCGGCCGTCCCTTTTCGGAGTGGCACCGGGAACACCAGGCGGCGCTCACGCCGTGGCAGGTTGATCAGGTGGCGCTGTTGTGGGATCGCGACCTGCTTTATGAGCGCATTAACCGCCGTGTGGACGCCATGATAGCGGCGGGATGGCGCGAGGAAACGGCACGCCTCATAGAAGCCGGTTACGAAAAAGACCTGTATCGTTTGAAAGCCCTGGGCTATCAGGAAATGGCGGCATGTCTCCGCGGCGACTGCACCTTGACAGAGGCCGCGGAGATGACCAAGCAACATCATCGCCGCTACGCCAAACGCCAGATGACGTGGTTTCGCGGCGACAAACGCATCCAATGGCTGTCCGCGACGGATGAACCGGCCATAGCGACATGGATTGACGACATGGCGGGCCAACGCAAGGGGTAGCCTTCTACGGTACAGAGCGCTTACTCTTCCGGGGCATCCCCGGACTCAATCTGTCCGCGTCCGTCAGGGCGGCGTTCCCGACGCGGTAGTTCGGGCGGCGCCGGACGGGGCGGTCTGTTTGGGCCGCCCATTCTGCCGCCGGGCGGCGGGCCCATGCGACGATGCTCATCCACATGCTGGAGAATGCGCCGCATTTGTCGTTCAAACTCGTTGAGAAAGAGTTCAAACTCGGCTTGTTGCCATACGTCCAAATCCAAGTCATGAACAGGACGTCGCATTTCCTGTGGGAAGGCGGCCATGCGCTCGTCAATGTCGGCCAATTGCGCCAACAATGTGCGCACAGCCTCTTCCTCCTTGTTCGCGCGCAGGGCCTGACGCAATTCGTTCAATGTTTTCATGCGTTCATTGCGCAATGCCCGCTGGCGTTCGCGCACCTCGGAAAAGCGGCGCGTCAAGAGAACGCTTTGCTCGTCGGTCAGATTGAGCCGTCGCGAGAGCCGGGTTATCATCACCTGTTCCATGATCTCCCGGCTTTCGCCATAATGCGGCGGCGCCGGATCCGGCGTGTGGGGCGGCAACTCCGATACTGCGTGCGCCGTTCCCGTGGTGAGCAGGAACATGCACAAGGCCAACAGCGACAACGTTTTGGGTAACATACGTCAATCTCCCGTTCCCGGCCTGCATCGTTTGCCGGGCGAGCCCGGATTCTTCACCGGGCTAGTGTTGCGCCAACGCGTCGCGCAGTATTTCGTTCAACACGTCCGCGTCGGCTTCGTCCAATGTTTCGATCCAAAAATACATCTCCATAAAATCGCCGGGCGTCCCCAGCGACCAATATTCGTCCCAATAAAGGGGAGCATGTGACGCGAACCCAACGTCCGCAGACGAGGCGTGGTGGTGATGCGCGTCAAACGCGATGACGGCAAGGGCTTCCAGCAGATCATCCGTCGGTATTGCCTCGAACAACGCCAGGGTATCCAGCATGGCGGCGCTCCCGTCCAACCACGGCATGTCGCTGCGTTCAGTGACTTCTGCCTCAAACGACGCTATTGG
>SKQZ01000346.1 GCA_007118765.1 Candidatus Hydrogenedentota bacterium | reverse complement strand
GACCGGGCTGCAGCGGCCGCCGCGCCCACGCCTGCCATGCCGCCGCCGATAACCGCCACGTCCGTTTCCCAGCGCACCGGCACCTTGCGCGACCACGCGACCGTTTCATTGTTTTCCGGCTCCGAAGCGGGTTGTGCGTGTGCGCCTTTGCTTAAAGCCGTGCCCATGCCGCCGGCAGCGGCGGTCAACAGCATTTCCCTGCGGTTCATCATGTGCTTTTTCGTCATGTTGTCGTTATCCTTCTGCCGCGCAAATCTACAGCCATTTACGGAACGCCGTGATTGCGCGAATCAAGGCGCGTCCGGCATGAAACGCCGTCTTGAACTCGCGCCCCTTGTCGGTGGTCAAGGGTTCGCCGGTATACCAGTCCGTATCTTGATACCAGTCGCCGTAATCGTGGTCCATTTGAAATTGATAAATCCAGTCGAACGTTTTTGAGAGCGGCTCAAAATACGTTGTATTCTCGCAGCGGTTACAGGCTTCGCACAGTGCATTGACCAGTTCCGCCTGCGCCCACCACGATTTTATCAGCCGGTCATGACCCAGTATATCGGCATCCAACACGTGTCCCGTGAGGGGACCGAAAGCGGCCAGGCCGCCCCGTTCATGATCGAATCCGAACGCCAGGGCATGGTCAAGCAGTCCGAGGGCCGCTTGATGATACCGTTCAGGCTTGCCGGGGACAATAGAAGCCGATTCCCAAATGAACCACGCCAATTCAACGTTTAGACCGTATGAGGTGGTCATTCTTCCTTCCGCATCGCCCACCGGTTGCCAGTTGTCGTCAAAGGCGGTGATGGTGCAGCCGTGTTGCGGATGAATGCCTTTCTCACAGATTAACTGTAACAGCGCATCAAGCGCACGAACATGATTTTCGTCGCCCGACGCCGCCGCCAGATACATCATGCCTTCCAGCATGTTGGCATGCATGTCAATGGTTTTTACCTGTCGTCCCTCGTCCAACTTCATTTGCTCGGCATTTAGCGGCGGCCATGTGCCGTCGTCGAAGTCTTCAACAAAGCCCATGTCGCGGTCTGCTGCCTGTTCGAGCAGCAGGTCGAAAGTACGCCCCGCCCATGCCAATGCCTCTTCGTCCCCGGAGGCGCGATAGTATTCCACAAGCCCTGTCATGGCGTATGCATGGAAGTCGGTATTTTTTCGTGTGGAGCGGGGAACGCCATCCCGGGTAAGGGAGAAAAAGAATCCGCCCTGCTCTTGATCCCAAAAGGCGTCTATCAAGTATTCATAGCCGCGGCGGGCGAGGTCAAGATACCCGAAATCCCGCAGACCATGCCGGTGTGCCGCCGAAAGGGCCGCAATCATGCGCACCTGCATCATCAAAACTTTTTCCGTTGCATCCAATCTCCGGCCCCGTCGGTCAAGTCGGGTCAGGAATCCGCCATATTGCATATCCCATGTGTTATGAGCCCAAAAGGACATCAGATTGTCGGTCAGCGCCGTTTCCGCGATTTGCAGCATGTGTGTGATATGGTGCGTGGTATCCATAACAGGTGGCTTTCCAAATCCTCCATTTTCTTTTAGAAACGCGGTTTCCCGGGGTAATGAAGCAGGCCGACAGCCGCTATTATGGTACACAACAGCCCGTGGAAATTACGAATCGGGAAATTGCATCTTTAGCCTCCCCTGTGATAGGATGCAATCCCGTTGGAGAGACGGGCCATCCTCCCTGCTCCTCAAGCAACTTTATGTGCCATAGGTGTACTTGTTTCAAGGCATCGGGCACGGCAAAAACGGGAACTGTGTAATGCTCACTTCAGCGGTAATCGGGACAAAGATTGTTGGTGCAACGCCAACTTGTCGTCTCCTCTCGCCGCCAAGCGCTCTGAACCCCGCTGCTCAAAGATTGCTTGTGGATTGTTGGCGTCCAAATGAGTTTAGGGCTTTCGGGGCATCCCCTGTTTCGACCACATCCTTGTGGCGTTGCCGTCCCTTATGGTTGCGGACAGCGCCTGTTGTACACAACATTAACGGCATTCTGAAGCGACCCAAAGCAGTGAATCATGTTCCGGCTTTGTATCGGGAGGAGAAACATTCATGACCAAGTACATCTTTACGACCGGCGGTGTGGTGTCGTCCATTGGCAAAGGGATCGCCTCCGCCAGTATCGGCATGTTGCTTGAGGCGCGTGGTTTGCGTGTTGCCATGATGAAAATGGACCCGTATATCAACGTTGATCCGGGCACCATGAATCCCTACGAACACGGGGAAGTGTTTGTCACCGACGACGGCGCGGAAACGGACCTTGATCTGGGACACTATGAACGGTTCACATCGTCCAAATTGTCGCAGAAAAGCAACGCCACCACCGGCGCCGTTTACAACACGGTAATCCAAAAAGAGCGGCGCGGCGAGTATTTGGGCAAGACGGTGCAGGTAATCCCTCACATTACCGACGAGATAAAGTCGCGGATACGTTCGCTCACGGCGGAAGAGGAACCGGTGGACGTTGCCATTATTGAAATCGGCGGCACCGTCGGCGACATTGAAAGTTTGCCCTTTCTGGAAGCGTTGCGCCAATTTCGGCTGGAGGTGGGTCCGGAGCATTGCTGTTGTGTACACGTAACACTGGTGCCGTATATTGAAGCTTCAGGCGAGCTCAAGACCAAGCCGACCCAACATAGTGTACGGGCGCTGCGCGACATCGGGTTGCAGCCGGATATCATTATATGCCGCACGGGCAAGAATCGCCTTGCCAAGGAACAACGCCAAAAGATTGCGTTGTTCTGCAATGTGGGCAATGACGCCATTATCAATGCCGAGGACATATTCCCGCTGTACGCCATTCCGCTGAACTTCAAACGTCAGGGGCTGGATGACATTACATTGCGCATTTTGGGCGTGACCGCGCCCGAGGGCGACCTGACGGAATGGACGGACATGGTGGCGCGCATGAAAGCGGCGGAGACCACCGTCCACATTGCCGCCGTGGGCAAGTACGTGGGCCATGACGACGCCTACAAGAGCATTAACGAGGCCTTTGTTCATGCCGGCATTCACAACGACTGCAATGTGCGGCTGTCATGGGTGGATTCTGAAGAGGTTGAAAAAGCGTCGTCGGCGGATGATCTGTTGCGGGAGTGTGATGCCATACTGGTAGGCCCCGGGTTCGGCGCCCGCGGCATTGAGGGCAAGATCGCCGCAGCACGTTACGCACGCGAAAACAACGTGCCTTATTTCGGTATATGCCTTGGCATGCAGATTGCCGTGCTCGAACTGGCGCGTCACAAGGCGGGCCTTGACGAGGCCTCTTCCACGGAATTTGCGCCGGACACGCCCCACCCCGTAATTTCCCTGCTTTCCGAGCAACGGGGCGTGAAAGATATGGGCGGCACCATGCGTTTGGGTCAATATCGTTGTGACCTGCGTGAGGAAACCCGTGCACATGCCGCTTATGGCGATACGGTCATTTACGAACGGCATCGGCATCGTTATGAATTCAATAACGAGTATCTGGATACATTGACCCAAGCGGGCATGGTTGTCAGCGGCACCCATTCCAAAGGCGACCATGAACTGGTTGAGATTATTGAGTTGACAGACCACCCGTGGTTCTGTGCCGTCCAATTCCATCCCGAGTTCAAAAGCAAGCCGTTGCGCCCGCAACCACTGTTTCGCGACTTCGTGGGCGCGGCGCTGCAACACAGGAAGCAGCGTGACTAACGCCTCTCTCGAACAACGCGCCATTCTGGCTGTTGGCTGGCTGCGCAAAGCGGCGCGGCTGGCCGCACCGGGGGTGGAACCGCCGCCGGACGAGTTGCCGCCCAATCCGCCTCGTTCGGCGCAAAAGTTCGCAAAAACGCAATGTATGATGGCGGACGCCGCCGTGAAACAGCTGACCAAGACGGCGGACGAATTGCACCAGCAGGCCCTTGACGCCGCAGAACACAGCCGGGCAGAACGAAAGCGGTTGGCGGAACAGCCGGTGCACAGCCAAAAGGCCGCGGCCACCATCAACAAGAAGGCGCGGCGTCTGGCGGAAGAGATAGCGCACCACCAAGGGGAGGCGTCGAAATGTGAGCGCCTGTTGCGCATACTGCGCGGTCAAGAGGACATCCCGTTGCCGGTGTTGCCGTTGCATCAATATGCCGCTGCATTGGAACGGTTGGAGGAAAGCGATTCGGCGCGGGAGGCGCAATCCCGAGGGGAAATCAACGCCATCACGGTTCGCGGTCTGTACCACGGTTTTCTACAGCGCACAAGTCTTTCAGACCGGATTGCGTTGATGATTGCGCTGGTGTTGTGCCTCACAATAATCGGATCGGGACTGTATTACATCCATAATTGGGGCCGTGTCGAGCTGGAGATTCAACCGTTGGATGACACGCGTTGGCGTGTTACCTGCATCAACAGCACCCGCAACGCCATTTTCTTGAATGTGCCCTATACGGGCGATGTGTTGCCGCGTGATACCACCCCGCACTATGGCGTGCTTCTCAAACTGATGGATGCGGACGGGGAATCCGTTCTCCCTGACAGGCTCGAAGCGCTTTGGAAATACAAGGACTTGCCCGCGCATTTACACGGGCCTATTGTTGTGGGGCCCATGTTTGCGGCGGAGTTCATACTTGACCTTTCCGGTCAGGCGGCGGCCGCGGAAATGGTCGGGCTTACGTTCACGCTGTATCGGGCGCCGCAACGTCCGGTACAAACCTATGCCGTGACGGCGTCCGAATTGGAATAGATGTTTCCGCTTATTGTGCCGGCGCGATGGGACGGAGTGAAAAGTTCTTGATGGCGCCGCTGGTGCGCCATGTGGCAATGCCGAGGGGGGTGGTGGGGGCCATCTCCCAGCGTATGTCCACTTCACGGTCGGCCACGTCAATATTGACGACCTCGTCTCCGTCTATCCATGCGCGTATGGTATCGCCTGTAACGCGCAGACGAATCCGATACCACCGGTTATCCTCAAAACTGCGGAAATGCGCCGTTTCGTTATGATACGCATCCAGCCAGTCCAAACTCGATATGCCCACACACGTGCCGCCCCAGCCGCCCACCACCAAACTGAACACGGTGTCCTTGTAGGGCGCGGTCAGGGCACAAAAGAAATCGCCGCCGGACAACCGCATGGCGTCCAACACGATTTCATAATCGCCTTCCGGCGGTTCGTTTGCGGTGGTGATGCCCGTCATTTCGTTTCCCGCTTCGAGGATAAGGACGTCGTCCAATACGCGTACCGCGGTGCGGCCCGAAAAATCGGCCGCTTTCCAGTCCGATGCGCCCGGGACAATGCCGTCCAGGGTGCCGGGCAGTTGATCGGTGTGCGTAAGCAGAAAAGCGGTGGTGTGGACCATGCTATCGTAACGTGCATCAGGATCGGACGGCGGCAGTTCGGCCTCCTTGAAGACACGGCCCCCGGCAAGCCGATAGGCAGTTCGGAATTCAGTACGGCCTTTCTCCACGGGTCTGCCCGGTTGTTGTGGGCGATAGAAATGCATGATGGGAATGTTTGCCTCGCCCAACAGGTTGGCGTGTATCACCGGTGCGAGCATGGCGTCCGCGTCCGTGGCTTGCCGGAGCGTGGGAAATGCGGCCGTGCTGTCGCCACCTGCCTCAAGGTGCAACCACGGAGTTTGCGCATAGATACACGCGACCCGTCGGGGATGCCGCGCCGCCCAATGATAGGCCGGGATGGCGCCGTGATCTTGCGCCAGAACGGCGGGTTTTTCGGCCAGACCGTGTTGTTCGCGCACCCAGTCATAGAGCGCATCCCAATCCGTTGCGGCATCGTCACAGTCATACAATCCGTCTTCGTTGATGAAGGCGACATGGAACCCTTTGGCCAGAAGCATGGAAACGACCGGCGAGTCGGATGCGGGTGTTGCGGCGTGAATTGCCCACGGGCCGCCTTCGGCTTGTTCGCTTGGAACGAGTAATGTACCGGCGCGCCCGTTCACTTCAACGGGGACACTGTTATGATGTTGCGCGGCAACGGAAGCCCCGGCATACGCCGTTCCGGACCCGGCAACGAACATTGTCATAATCACGGCGGCTGCCCATACAAGGCGGGTACGGCCCCGGCACAAGGCGCGGGTCAAAACATAATCAACGCTACGCATGATACTCCTTTGTCTGCTGTATGGCTATGGGTTTGGCGATTCAAGACGCCGACATAAGCAGCCGACGAAACCCCATTGCGGCGGGGGTCTAAGGAAACGGACGGAATCCGTCTTCCGTGGCATTGTCCGGACGGTAGCTGCCGGCATTATACAACTGAACAAGTCGCAACAATTCACTTAAGCTGATGCGCCAATCGTTCGGCGCGTAGTCGCTGTCATGGGGCGTGCAGTCCCGGGCGCCTGCGCCGGGGGCGTAGCCGTCGTCGGTAGTGGGATCGCAATGATATTCTCCGGCATTGTAGAACTGCACAACGCGCAGCAGTTCCTCAAGAGATATGCGCCAATCCTCATTGCTGTCCGCACTGTGATGGTCGCCATCGTAGTCAAGATTGCCGCAGTCTATCAAAGCGGTAAAATCGATGGAGCTGAACCCATGTGGTATGCCCAGACCGGCCGAAAGCCCCACTACGGCCCGGATGGAATACAACTCCAGCCACGTGATGCGTATTGTGCCGCAGAAGAACAACTCCATTTGGAAGGTATGGCGGTTTTCGGGGCCATAGTCGCCGCTGCTGCTGTAAACGGGCACATCCACAAAAGTCGTAACGTACCGGTCTTGTACGCGGGCCACATACACTTCGCCGCCCATTTCCGGGTTGAGATCGCAAAAGAGTCCTGAAATACGCGGCAGTTGGAAATGCAGGCTGTACATGGGCTGGAAGGCCGTGTCGCCGGTTCCAAAGGTGATGTACCCGTTGCTGCCGATAAACATGCTGTCATACGCGTCGCCGTAGAAGGCGATGGGCGCCCCGTGTGTAAAGGGGATTTCAATATAGCCGTCATCGTCAAGCGCCAAAGATGTGCCGCCGGGTGCAGCGGGCAGTTCGGCGGCGTTTGATATGCAGGCCTGATAATAATTGGGAGTGTCCACGGGCGTGAAGGTTACTTGTCTGTAATCCAGATCCAATGGGTTGGTAATGGTAAAGTGTTCCGTAAAATACTCAAGGTCGCCATAGGTGTGGAAGGTATAGCACGCGCCATCGTTGTCGCTGTATGTTTCGTTGCCTGCCCGGTCGAATGCGACAACGGAAAAGTAGTACACGGTTTCCTCGGTCAGCCCGCTCAGATGGATGCTATGCTCCGTGCCCCAGGTGGAAGAGGCCATATAGTCGAGGTCTGCACAGGACAGGCCATAGAAAACAGTTACAGTCGCCACATCGTCAGTTGTTGCCGTTATTCGCAATTGTGTGGCGCCAATATAACTCAACGAAACATCAAGAATCTGTGGCGGATAACAATCCACCTCTGCTGTTGCGGTGTGTGTCGCGGGCATGCCGGTCTCGTCCATTTCATCTTCATAAAAGACGGTGATGGTGTCGCCGTGTTCCACTTCCAAGACGCCTGAGTCCGGCGCGGGCGTGCCCGGTTGCAATGCTATGTTGCCGATAAACGCGCCGGGGGATTCCGCTGCCAGCACCAGTGTCTCGGAATCCCCGGCAGTGGTTTCAATGGTTACGGCGATTTCGTTTTCTTCCAGCAGGTCTTCGTCCAGTACCACCACCTCCATCACGTCCTCGCATTGATAATATGCGCTGTCAATATCAACAGAGCCCGTGTATGTTTCGTAGCCCGGAACTTCCAACACAAATACGGTGGTTTTGGTTACGTCCTCGCCCCGGCCCTCGTCGTTGCCGTACACATTGCTTTCAAAGCAATTGTCCTCGTAGTTGCGCACGAAATCCGTGGCGCCCCGTACCAGTATGCCTTCCACCAAGCCTGTCTGTTGATTAAATACCGGCGACCCGCTATTGCCGCCGTAGGTATCCAGGTTGGCCACAAAATATGCGGAATGGCTTGACGAACGGACGTAGGTATTGCCAAAGGCGAGTTTCATGGGCATTCCCGACGGATG
>SKQZ01000443.1 GCA_007118765.1 Candidatus Hydrogenedentota bacterium | reverse complement strand
TCAGGCCAAGACCCTTTGGAAACCATTTACGTTGCCCTTGAGGCCTATGATGTATCCATAGCCGATGATGCCCCCATGCCGCAACCCATTGCTACGCTGAAATGGACCTTGGCGCTGGCCGAAGAAGGGTGGACAACTCTGGCATTCGACCGTGGCGACCTTCCGGACGATACACACGCCCTTGCCGTGTCATGGAGCTCTGACGAACGAGACAGCATTAAACAGCGGTTCGGGCTGCAACAGTCCTTTGATTCGGGTCGTTCCATGTTGGTGAGCGGCCCGTGGCAGCATGCCGCCTCCACAGAGCAGCCGGCGCCAAGCATTGTGGTGGTGATGATAGAGGCCTTGGGCGCGGAAAACATGAGTTTGTACGGATACCATAGAAACACCACGCCCCATTTGAATGATTTTGCCGTCGGCGCCGTGGTCTATGAAGAAGCATACACCCCCACGCCACAGACGGCGGGCGCCTGCATGAGCATGTTCACGGGCGTAAATCCGCTTGCCCACCGGTATTACGAGTCCTACGCCGGACCACTGCCCGATGATATCGGATATCTCCCCGAATTGCTGCGCCACAACGGCTACTATACCGCCGCGTTCACCGAAGGACGCGGCACGGATGTTGACGACCTGCACCACGGCGGCGGATTTGAGCGGGGCTTCATCGTGTTTGATGACAATTTTCCTGTGGAAACGCGGGTAGACCGCCGTGCGGAAGCAACGGCGCCTGCGCGTCCGGCGCCTGCGGGCGCATGGATTACGCTTCAAAAAGCAGGCGACTGGATCGCCGCCCATGCAGACACCCAATACATGGTGTTTATTCGGCTTCGGGAACTGCGCAACCCCATGCACATGCGTCGCTACGGCGACGGGTTTGTTGGCCGGGGCCGCACTCCTGATCCCGTTGACATCTATGATACGGCCATTACATACGTTGACAAACAGGTAAGCGATTTTATTGAGCGCCTCTATGGCCTCCCCGAGGCGGAACGTCCCGTGGTGGCGGTAACATCCAGCCACGGTTTCGATTTTACGGAACCGGGACGCGGCGCGTGGCGGCGTGGCGGCCCCCCGCGGCGCACCCTGCACGAATCCGCGCTGCGCATCCCTCTTTTGCTGGATGTGCCGGGACGGTACGGCGGCATGCAGAAAAACCCTGTCTCGCTAGAGGATCTGGGGGTTACCCTTGCCGCACTGGCCGGAGTCGCTTTCCCCCATGCCCCCGAGGGCAGCAACGTTTTGAGCGGCGCCGGAATGCGGGAACGCATTTCCATGACGGGCGATCCGGTGGCATTGTCCATGCGCACCGGGCGCTGGCGTTTCTCATGGCAGTCCGGCAAGCCGCCTTACAGCATTGAGCAGATTGAAGCGCCCACGGTGATTGAGTTCGTGGATATCACGCGATACAGAAATGATCTGGCGCCGGTGAACAACATCAGCCGCGAACCGCGACTGGTGGAAGCGTTTACCCAGCAATTGCGCACATTCCTGGAGGGATACCAACAGTATACACCCAATCAGTCTGAATAAATCCCCGGCAATTGATGCCAAGCCCCGGCTTGAGAATACATAAACGAGCGGCAGTAATCGGTTTGCTGCCGCTCGTTTTTACGATATGCTATTGTGTCATCAAGATGAGGCGGCGCCTCGCGTCATTCGGGCGCATCGCCCTCTTCTTCACCGGCGTCTTCTTCGTCCGCGTCGTCTCCCGCGCTCTCCGCAGTACGCTGTTGCGCCGCCCGGGTACGGGCCCGCATCTGTTCACGCTGTTCCGGGGTCAATGTTGCGGGTGCGCGTCCAACGGGCCTTCTCGGCATAATCACATTGAAGGGGATTTCCACCTCCGGATGTTCTTCCAGGTTGGTGCGCAGGATAATTGCCTTGCCCTCCAGTATGTCAGATTGCGGCATGTTGGTAAGTCGCAGCAAATACGTCCCCTGCGCGGAGGGAATCAACTCAGCGCCCATATCTTCCAAGGGCGCGATTACCTCTTCGAGTTCAAACTCTTTTATGCGCCCTGGAGAAATGCGCAACTGTTGCTGTGTCACTTCGCCGGGCGTGTCGCTGTGCCGGATATTGATCACCGGCGGCATGATTTGCAACGGCCCAATCACCTGCACACTTATGGGCAACCAGACTACCGGGCGTTCGCGGGCATCAGTCCTGATAACCATACGGGCACTGTGATTGCCCACGGGCAGTTCGCCAACACTTTTAATGTTGATGTTATATGATTTTCCCGGCTCCACCACCTCTATTTCATGTTCAATGAAATCCATATCGGTCAATTCGGCCGATGTCACGGAAAAGGTAAGATCGTCAATCGTTGAATGGATATTCACCGTCTCTTCAAGGGGGCCGTCGTCATAGATCTCGCCAAAATTGACCCGCGCAGGCTCAATCGTGACCGAAGATTCCACGGTCACTGTCATAGTCAGATGCACCGTCGGATTCTCCGGGTCATTGGTCGTTACAGAGACCCGCTTGGTATTGCGTCCCTGACGTCCGCGCAAGTTCGTCAACGCGCCAATTTCCACTTCTTCGCCCGGGGCCAGCCTGTCCTTTTCCAACTCTGTGGTGGTGCATCCACAGGAAGCCCGAACGTTTTTGATTTCAAGGATGCCGTCACCTTCATTGCGCAACACAAAGTTGTGCTTGATTGTCTCGGTATCGCGGCGTGTGCCAAAATCAACCTCGGATTCAGGCACCACCAATTTGGGCGTGCCACCTTCCACCGCGGGCTCGCCGGCATCGGCCAGATCTTCGGTTTCCTCCTCGGCGGCAGGCGCTTCTTCGTCATCCGCCGCTTCTTCCGGTTCCGGCGCTTCATCAGGCGCTTCCGCCGCTTGCTCTTCGGCCGCAACATCCGCATCCCGCTCCGCGACCGGCGCAATATCAGCCGCAGGCGGCGGCGCGGGCTGCCCACATGCAAACACCAATACACCTACACACATAAGAACCAGCCAAATACGTGTCTCTTTCATTGCAGAACACCTTTCCGTTGAAAACACAGCATACCGCTCTATTATGGTGTACACTGTCGTTGCTAGAAAATAAACCTTACATTCCCGACGTTTCAGGTGCGCCGCCGGAAAACATATTGCCTTACGTGTCAACACCTATCATTAACGAAAGTTTAACGCTTTATCATACTTTTTTTGGGACACCGTGCGCACATTTTACGGATACATCTGCGCCTCTATACGCCGCTGTTGTAATTCCTGCGCCTCCTCGTGCAGTGCACGGGCACGGTCCATAAGCTCATTTGCGTATTCGGCGTCGCCTCGTTCAGAATAATAATTCGCCATGACGGTCAGCCAATATGCGTATGAAAAGCGGTGGCCGGGGGTAATGGCCGCCAAGGTCAACGCCTTTTCCCAGTGTTCCAACGAGCGTTGAATCAAAGTGTCATCATACGATTCCGGCACATTGATCGCCGGCCATAACAAGGCCTGTGCATGAAACATGCGTACATCCGCATGAAATGGATTACGGCGCACCAAGGTCTCACTCCAACCAAGGTATCGCTCAATCCAGAATGAGCGCTGTTCTTCAAAGGGTGGGCCGTGTACATAATGCACATGGAGTTCATACCACCGCACCAGGTTCATGGCCAGCTCGTGGTTATGCGGGAACCAACGGTCAATGCGTTCCAGCTCGTCTATCCATGCCGCGATATTGCGAACAGCACGGTTCCGAACTTGGAAGGGATTGTGTGCGACCACCATCAGGCCGTTGCGCGGCGGCAGTTCGCCGGGCGGCAACCGCAGGAATCTGTTCGGCTGATGGGGCGAGGGCTGGTAATAGGCACAAAAATTGGCGAGATCCTCAAAATCCTGTTCGTCCAGAAACATCCGGGCACGGGCAACGGCCAATCGCGGCGGTTCGCCCGGTTCTTCACCCAGTCTGAGTCGCTCTCCCCGAGCGCCCAGTTCGGCAATCAAGAATTGGCCGGTGCGCATGCGACGCCCCAATTCGGTATCGGGGTTCATATTCAGAAAGCCAAGACGACACAACGCAAGTTGCTGCACATAAGGTCTGAACACCGCTCCGGAACACACCACCGAAAAAATAATGAGCACAATCGCCACAGCGCCATGACCGGCGTGCCATGTTGGTGCGGCTGCTTTTCGTGCGTTACCGTTGTGGTCATCAGACGCGGCGACGCAGGGTTCGGACAACGCGGCACGGGCGTAAAAGAGCCCCGTAAACGCCATCGCAAGCATCACAAGCGACGGATGACTGAAACTGATATCCACCACCGCATGTATACAAAAAGCCGTTATGCCGGTATAGAGCCCCAGCAACAACCATCTTTCGACTCGGTTGGTTTCGTGTATGACGCGCCATGCGCCCCAAAGCCCGAAATAGAGCCAGAAAGCAGCAAACAATATCCCGCCAAACAGCCCCGTTTCCGAAAACAGCTGCAAGAATCCGTTGTGCGCCTCTTTCACATCGCCCGCGCCGATATACTGATAAGCGGGATAGGCAATCGCGAAGTTGCCCGGACCCACGCCGGTCAGCCAGTTGTCCCGGAACATGCGCCATGCCACCCGCCAGTACCCGAAGCGCAACCGCATGGTGGCGGGATTGGCCAAATCGGCGGCAGTCAACATAATGCCTTCCTCGCTCAATTCCACGGGCGACGGGGCCGACGGGGCCGACGGGCCAGACGGGCCTGGGGCGCGGGGCGGCGCCTGCTGCGCATGTGTATGGGCCTGACCGACATACACAGCGCCACCAACAACAAGGATGCATAACAACAATACGCGGGTGGTGTTCCGCAAGACCGGGTTGCCGGAAAGGGCGGTCAGGCCTCGCAGTCGTTCCGGAGAGAGTTGCCACAAAATAACCGCCCATATCCCTGCGGCGATAAGCCCAAGATAGGCGCCACGTGAATAGGTGATCCACAGGCTGTACAACAACACGGGCGTCAGCGCCGCGATAAATACGAAGCGACACAAAAACCAGAAACATGCAAGCCCGTATTTTGACATCAGCAGCAATGAGGTCAACGCGACACAACACGCACCTATGACGCCAAAAGCCGTGAGCGGCGCAAGATTAAGATACGACGGAGGTGACTGAAGATAACTTCGCGGGAAATGCCCCATGGCCACCACACTTAAGAAGAAGGCCATGCCCACCAGCACCGCGACAGTCAACACCACAACACGGTCGGAAGTCGTGGCCGCCGATGCGGCTTCCTTTTGTGTGTTGGCCCGGCGGTATGCGTCATTCAATGCGCGCCACCACGGCACGAGCATTACAAGGGACACGGGAATGCCAAGCAACAGGAACGCAGACAAGGCATTGGGAAACAACATGGTGCCAAAGGCGCGGTTGATGTTCAGGCGATGCGCGAGGTCGGGCGTGAGCGTTGTCGTGCCGAAATGCTGTTGCATCGCCGCGGGATTCTGAAGGATATATCTGCGCAGATGGGGCAAAAGGTATTCGAAATGCAAAATGCTGAATACGGCCTGTATGCCCATGCCCACCATGAATATGGCGAACAAAACACCCCATGATGCGCGTGAACGCGGCGTGTTCACCACCAGCAGAAACAACATGGCATATCCGGCCCATAACCATAGATGTTGGTAGGTGTTGTAATACTGGTGGGAATGGCGCGTAACAAGCAGCATTACCAGCAACAATCCGCCCAACATCAGCACAGGCGGCATGTTGCGCATGGGTTCGCGGCGCACCAGTGCGCGTATCAGCCACAACAGGGCAAGGGCAAAAATTGACCACAAGAAGTACGTGTTTTCCGTGAAGAATGTGTAGCCGTCAAGCCATGGACGGGCCAACAACACCAATCCAATCCCGAGCACGGGATGGATGATGCCCGCAAATATCACCGTGCCAATCCCCCATATCACAAACGCCAGGTCAAAATTGGATTGCGATACCAGATCGGGTCTTGCCAGGTTCATCGTTTCGGCAAGACTGATTTTAACAGCGGTGAATCCACCCAAACCGGCGGTGCCAAACACCATTATCGCCAATACGATTGAAGCGCCGATCATGAACAAGGCGGTACGCATCGGCGCAAACGATTTCGGCCAATAGGCCTCAAGATAATTTCCGTATATATCCGGCGTTGTTTCAGACGCTTCAGGAACAGGCCCTTTGGCGTTGTTCTTTTTCCGGGGTAACGATGTGCGCTTACTCGCCACTTTGTTGGTCTGCTCCGTTCTTTTTGCCGGCATTCATCAGCAATACGATCAACAGGAAAATGCCGCCGGTCTGTGCCATGATAATGACGGTGCCCCCCATGTTGAGGTAAGGCAACAGTGCGCCATTCAAGCCGACCAGCCCGGCCACCATAAAAATAAAATACACCGCCATTGCCGGGCGCATGCCCACTTCCACGAGACGGTGGGAAAAGTGACGTTTGTCGCCCAGCATAATGGAATCACCGTTCCGCCAGCGGATATATATAACGCTCAGAGTATCAAACAACGGGACACTCAACGCCATCACCGGCGCCACCACGGCAATGCGCGGGCTTGCCCCTTCCAGATGAAAGGTGCCCACCACCGCCACCGTCGCCAGAAAATAGCCGTTAAACATGGCGCCGCTGTCGCCCATAAAAATCGTGGCGGGCGGTAGATTGTGCCAAAGGAAACCCACGACGGCGCCTGCGAAAATAACCAACAGTACGCGTACCATCAGGTAGGTGTCGAAGGGTTGCACACACAGAAAAAACGTGGCCGCCGCAATAATGGACACGCCGCCGCTCAATCCGTCCATATTGTCCAGCAGGTTCATGCTGTTCACAATCAGTACCACCCAACAGACCGTGGCGAAGGTGGAGGTATAGGGGTCGTTAAAGATAAACATGCGAATGCGCAGTCCGAACGCCGCAAGCACAAGGGCAATGATGATTTGTCCTATCAGCTTCATCCACGGCGACAACACATGCAGGTCGTCAATGATGCCCAGCAAGAATATCATTACACCTGCAATAAGAATGCCCGCAAGTTTGAACCCGCCATCCGGCCCCAACATGGCCGTCAACTTGTCATCCACCCAGCCCGGCCCGTAGGGTTGCAACAACAGCAGCGCCACCAAATGGACCAGCACCACGACATAAAATGCGATGAAGATGGCCGCGCCGCCCAACAATGGCATGGGGGCGCCATGCGCCTTGCGGCCCACAGGGTGGTCCAGAATGTTGAAGCGGAAGGCGGCCATACGCATGACGCGGGTAAGCGCCCACGATAAGGCACAGGAAATTATCAGCAGGTATGCATAAACAAAATATTGATTCAGGCTCATCGTTCTCTTTCGACGGGACGGATATGCCGTCGTCTCAAAAGGCGGGAACGCCTTTCAACAGCGTCCGTGTATCATACCACTGTCGTCACCGCTGATGCAGGTTATCGCGCCGCTGCCGCCATGTTCACGGCCTCTTCGTACAGTTCATATTCCCGACGCGCCACCGTTTCCGCGTCGAAAACCAAACGCACCCGTTCCCGGGCGTACGCCCCCATTTCCTGCCGTTGCGCGTCGTTTTCAAGCAGGTCGTTTACGGCCGCGGCCAATGCATCCGCATCTTTGGGCGGCACATTCAATCCTGTTTTTCCATGTTCATTGACAAATTCCACCCCGGTGCCCAACCGCGTCGCAACCGCCGGCGTGCCACAGGCATGGGCTTCCAAAATGGACAACCCGAAAGCCTCGCTTCGCTCTGCAGACGGAAAGGCGAAGACCGCGCAGGCATGCAGGTATGCCGTCAATTCTTCATGACTCAAAGCGCCCGGAAACGCGATGTCCACACCCAATTCGGAGGCCAGCGCGATGTTGTTCTCCCGCTCGGGGCCGTCACCGGCAATCACCACGGGCGCTGCAATGGATGCCGCCGCGCGAATTAACCACGGCAACCCCTTGTAGTATCTGTGAACCCCGCAAAAGAAAACAAAAGGCGCGCCATATCGCGCCTGCAACGCTTGCACCTGTGCCGCATCGGGATTGGCGTAGTCCTCCGCAATAATGCCCAGCGGCGCGATGCGACATTTCTCGGCCAAGGGCTGCAACACCGCCGACGACGCCACATACTGCTCCGAGGTG
>SKQZ01000404.1 GCA_007118765.1 Candidatus Hydrogenedentota bacterium | reverse complement strand
GCAGCAGCGTCAGGCAGGCCACCAGTATTGCCGGCAAAAGCGTTGCCGTGGCAATGATATGCACCCAGTCGAAGGAACGATGATTCTTGTAACTCTGGGGGATAATCTCTTTCATAACGACAGCCTTCTTTTGTTGTTCCCGTGTGTGTTTACAGGCCCAGCATGATGTTCCAGGGTTGTTCAAGGGCTTCGCACAGGCGTCGCAGGAAGCGGGCCGCCTCCGCGCCGTCTATGCAGCGGTGATCATAGGAAAGGCTTAGCGGCAGCATCAGACGCGGTTCAAACTCGTCACCGTTGTAAACCGGCTCCATGGTGGCACGGCTTACGCCCAATATGGCCGTTTCCGGCGCGTTCACAATGGGTGTGAACCCGTGGCCGCCCATGGCGCCCAAGTTACTCACCGTAAACCCTCCGCCTTGCATATCCTCAATGGCCAGCTTTCGCGCACGCGCCTTTTCGGCCATGCGGGCCATGTCGCGGGCGATTTCAACCACGCTTTTTTGGTCCGCGTTGTGTACCACCGGCACCACCAAGCCATTCGGCGTATCCACGGCAACACCGATATTGCAGTATTGCTTCAAAATGAACGAACGGTTGTCCATGTCCACGGTGGCATTCATTCGGGGGAATTGTCGAAACAGTTCCGGCAACAGCTTGATCAGAAAGGGAGCCATGGTGAGGTGAACACCGTGGCTTTCGGCGCGAGCAGCGTGTGCTTTTCTAAACTGCTCAAGGGCAGTGATATCGGCCTTGTCAAAGTGTGTTACATGCGGTATGGTTGTCCAGCATTGTGTGAGGTGTGTGGCGGCCTTGGCGCGAATGGCGTTCATGGGCTCAATAACCACGTCACCCCAGGCGTCCTGTTGCCGGTCGCCGACAGTATCGGCTGCATCCGCGGAGGGGGCGGGCGCCTGTGATGGCGGCGTGTCTTTTTTCTCCACGAAATCAAGCACATCTTGTGCGGTTATGCGACCGCTTGGATCGCGTGTCGGCACCTCTTCCAGTGACACGTCATGCTCCCGCGCCAATTGCCTGACAGAAGGAGCAGCGCGAACGGCTCCACCACGCGCCTTGGGTTCAGCCGGGGTGCTGTCATCTTGTGCCGCCTTGTCATCCGGCTTTTTCTCCTCTGTTTGGGGGATGGTGTTTTCGGTGGGTGTGGCGGCGGCAGCGGCCTTGGGCTCGTCCGGCGCTTTCTCTTGTGGATCAAGCAGGAGGATTACTGCGCCAACCGAGATGGTATCGCCGCTACTCACGCGTATTTCCGTGACCTTGCCGGATTCCGGACACGGAATTTCCGCCACCGCCTTGTCCGTTTCAATTTCAATGATATTTTGGCCGGCCTCGACAAAATCGCCGACCTCCACCAAAATGTTTGCCACTGTACCGCTTGTTACGTTTTCACCCAAGTCCGGTAGGTGTATTTCTTTTGCCATGATTGCGATCCTATACGGTTCGTCCGTAAACATGATGTGTCATATTGTAAATAACACCCGTTTGGAAAGTCTTAATCCGGTCCAGTTCCGTGTGTTGGCGTTGTGACCCCGCCCGGATATTTCAACGGCTTTCTGTTGCGCCTGCGCATCTTACGCCATCTCAGGCACTTTGCTTACTCGCCGTCTTCGACGTGTCTTAACACGCTGTCAGTCGGCGACCAGCACAAAGCACCTGATCTGACGCAACCTTCGCAGGCTCACGACGAAACCCTGTGAAATATCCGGGCTACTGCTGCCACGGATCCGCTTTGTCCGGTTGTATGTTGAGAGCCGCCCGCGCTTTGACAGGCGCCTGAGGGTCTATGACGCCCCGGCGTGCCAAGGCAGTCAGCGTCGCCAGTGTAATAAAGCGATGGTCTACCTCGAAGAAATCGCGCAGCGCGGAACGACTGTCACTTCTGCCAAAGCCGTCTGTTCCCAAACTGGTTAACCCGCCGGGCGCCCAGCGCGCGATGCCATCCGGCAGTAATTTAACATAATCGGAAGCGGCGACAACCACGCCCGCGTTTTCACCCAGACACTGTGTCACATAGGGTACGCGCGCAGGTTGATCCGGGTACAGCATATTGAACCGTTCGCAGGCCATGCCGTCATTGCGGAGTTCTTTGTAGCTGGTGACGCTCCATGCGTCTGCGGCAACTTGGTAGTCATCCGCCAGTATTTCCTGTGCCTTCAGCACTTCATTCATGATGGCGCCGCTGCCCAACAGGGACGCTTTGGGCATCGTGTCCGAATGTGAAGCAGGACGAAACAGGTACATTCCCTTGAGTATGCCGTCCCGCACGGCATCACCCTCAGGCATGGGCGGCATCGCATAGGGTTCATTGCCAACCGTAATGTAGTAGAAACAGTCCTCTTGTTTCTCATACATGCGCCGAATGCCGTCCTGGATAATGATGGCCAGCTCGTAGGCGTATGCGGGATCGTAGGCTTTCAAATTGGGTACGGGCATGGCCAGCAGGTGGCTGTGGCCGTCCTGATGTTGCAGGCCTTCTCCGGCCAGCGTAGTGCGTCCGGCCGTGCCGCCTATGAGGAAGCCCCGGGCTCGCATGTCACCGCCCGCCCAGACAAGATCGCCCACACGCTGCATGCCGAACATGGAATAGAAGATGAAAAACGGGATGGTGACGATGCCATGCGTGGCATACGCTGTTCCGGCGGCAAGAAACGAAGACATGGAACCGGCTTCCGTAATGCCTTCTTCAAGGATTTGCCCGTCTTGCGCTTCTTTGTAATAGAGGAGGTTGTCGGCGTCAACAGGTTCGTAGCGTTGCCCGAGCGAGGAGTAGATGCCCACCTGCCTGAACAGGCCGTCCATGCCGAAGGTGCGCGCTTCATCCGGGACAATGGGAACAATTTGTTTGCCCAGCGTCTTGTCGCGGAGCAGTGCCAACAGCATGCGGACAAAGGCCATGGTTGTGGAGACAGGCCGGTCTGAACCCGCATAGAATGATGTGAACAACGTCTCTGACGGCGCTTCTATCGGTGGCGCTGTTGTGACGCGTTGCGGCATGGAACCGCCTAGTTTTTGTCGTTGCGCCAGCAGGTACTGGATATTCTCGCTTTCTTGCGGCGGCCTGTAAAAAGGTGCGTAGGGGATGTCATCATCGGAAATGGGAATCCCAAAACGTCCCCGAAACTCCCACAGTTCATCCTCGTTCATCTTTTTTTGCTGATGCGTAATATTTTTGCCCTCGCCGCTTTCCCCAAGGCCATACCCTTTGATGGTTTTGGCCAGCACAACAGTGGGTGCGCCCTGATGATGCACGGCGTTGTGGTAGGCGGCATAAACCTTTACCGGGTCGTGGCCGCCGCGTCGTATTTTGCGCAACTGTTCGTCGGTAATCATATCGAGGAACTTTTTCAGGCGGGGTTCGTGGTGCAACAGTTTGCGGCGAATGAAGGCGCCTGATTCAACGCTGAACTTCTGGTACTCGCCATCTACAATGCGTCCCAGTGCTTCTTTGAGGATGCCGGCATCGTCTTGTTCAAACAGTCGGTCCCAATCGCTTCCCCAAATGACCTTGATGACGTTCCAGCCTGCGCCCCGAAAAACCGACTCCAATTCCTGAATAATGTGTCCATTGCCCCGTACCGGGCCGTCCAGGCGCTGCAAGTTGCAGTTGATAACGAATGTGAGGTTGTCCAGTCCTTCCCGTGCCGCCAAACTTAGCGCCCCCAACGTCTCGGGTTCATCCGTTTCGCCATCACCGAGAAAAGCCCACACGCGACCGGTACACCCGGCAGGCGCCAGACCGCGGTTTTCCAGATAGCGATTGAACCGGGCCTGATAGATTGCCATGATGGGACCAAGTCCCATACTGACCGTCGGAAAGCTCCAAAAGTCGGGCATTAACCACGGGTGCGGATAAGAAGACAGACCGTTATCCGACGAAATTTCCCGACGGAAGTTATCAAGTTGCTCTTCAGAAAATCGGCCTTCGATAAACGCACGCGCATAGATGCCCGGCGCCGCATGTCCCTGGATAAACAATTGGTCGGCGCTGCGTTCATTTGTGCGTGCCTGGAAGAAATGGTTGAAGCCGACTTCGTAGAGGGTGGCTGCGGAGGCATAAGTGGAAATATGACCGCCAATGCCCTCCGACTGGCGATTGGCGCGCACCACCATGGCCATGGCGTTCCAGCGAATTAGCGATTTGTTCAGGCGTTCCAGCTCGCGGTTACCGGGATAAGGGGGCTGTTGCTCGGGGGGGATGGTGTTGACATACGGCGTGGTAACGGCGGGCGGTCTGGTGATGTTGCTGTTATCGCTTTTCGCAGCGCCGGTGTCTTGCCGTTCGTTCGCAGGTTGTTCACTCACTTCTTGCTCCAAATCGCGTCACAATGCGTACGTTGCGGCCCATATATGTCGGCGTGCTTATGCCTGCTCTTTGTTCACGAGCACACCGAAGTAGGTTCCTTCTTTCTCAACAACCCGCACCTGCTTATGACAAACCGGGCATTCAATCTCGCTGCCGTTTTGCACCGTGTCATCAAAGCGGATAAATGTACTGCAAAACGGACATGCGGTGCTGCGCGCTTCATTCTTGAAATAGTCCTGCAGCACGCTGTCAATCCTGCCCTGCTTGTAGCATCGTTCAAGCGCGTCCACAAGGCTTGGGTCGAATTGTTTCCCTTTGCCTTCCGCCAGCCGTTCAAGGGCAACCTCCGGTTTCATGCCCTTGCGATAGGGGCGCGTGCTGGTCATGGCGTCAAAAGCATCGGCAACCGCTATGAGACGGCCCTCAATGGGAATCTCCTCGTTTTGTAGTCCCTTGGGGTAGCCCGTGCCGTCCCAGCGCTCATGGTGACACAGGCAATAGGGGATAAGCGGGTGCAGATATTTGATATCACGCAGCAAATCGGCGCCGCGCTCAGGATGCACTTTCATCTGTGCAAACTCTTCTTCTGTTAGTGCTCCGGGCTTGCCCAATATGGCGTTGTCCACGGCTATTTTGCCAACGTCGTGGAGGACGCCGCCCATTTGCACCTCTTCAAGTTTTTCTTCGGCCCAGCCCAGTTCGCGCGCGATTTCCATCGCAAAGTTGGTCACGCGCCATGTGTGGCCCACGGTGTAGTGGTCCCGCAATTCAATGGCGTTGGCCAAAGCAACAAGTGTATCTTCGTAGGCCTGTTCGACCATCTTGACATATTGCGCGTTCTTGATGGCCGTGGCGGCAGGAGCGGCCAGTGCGACAAGCATTTCCAGATCGCTGTCCGTGAAAGCGTTCATGGTGCCGCGGTTGTCCACATAGATAACGCCAAGTTTTTCGTCTTGGTGGGTGAGCGGCGCACACAACGCGGACGAAATGTTGGCGTTGATGATGCTCATGCCCCCGCCGAAACGGGAATCGTCGGCGGCATTGCTGGTAATTACGGCCTCACCCTTGTCAAAAACGCGACTTATGATGCTCGAACTGACGTGGATTTGCGTATTGCTATCGGCGCTGCGCACATATTCGACGCTTAATTCGTCCGAACCGTCCTGTTTCAGCATGATAAGGCCGTTGTGCGCGTTAATGAGCGAAAACACCTCACGCATGATGGTGTCAAAGACCTTATCCAGCGAGCGTTCACTGGCGATGGTTTGATTCGCGGCATAGACGGCGCGCAACCGCTTCTGAATGCTCTCAACCTGTGCGTCTGCCGCGGGCGCCTGAAAAAACGTCTGGTACAGGTTGTCCACCTGCCGCGATTCGATATTTTCCTCCGCAGGTTCCTGGACATCCGCAGTGGCCGTGGCCTTAACGGCATCCTCTGCTTTCTGTGCATCCTTGGGCGCATCAAAGAACTCCGGATCGTGGTCGGGGATGTCGGGAGCATCGTCATCGGATTCGCCGGGCGTGTCCGCATCCCCAAAGACATCCGGGTCATGGTCGGGGATGTCGGGAGCATCGTCACCGGATTCAGCGGGCGTGTTCGCATCGCCAAAGACATCCGGGTCATGGTCGGGGATGTCGGGGGTATCGCCAATATCGTCGGCCTCGTCGTCCTCACCGGCGAAGAAAGCGGCATCAGGATCGGGGGTATCCACGGCAACCTCCGGGTCGGGGTCCTCCGCTTCGTCAGCGTTTTCAGCGGCATCAGCAGCGGTTTCTGCTTTTGATTCCGCTTCCAAATGGTCGCCCCACGGCTTGGACGGCTTGCCGCGCTTGCGCGCGCCTACACGGAATTGAATTTGCTGGCGGCCCATGCGGAACACGTCGCCGTCACTCAGGCGATGTTCCACAATGCGTTCGCCCCCGATATAGGTGCCATTGCCGCTGCCCAAATCCACCAGATACAGGCCGTCATCCTTTTCGATGATTCTTGCGTGTTTTCGCGAAACCTGCAGGTCGTCAATCTGAATGGAATTGCCGGGGCTGCGTCCAATCGAAAGCACCCCTTCTATGGGCACCTCACGCCCTTTCAATGTGCCTGTAAGTATTACCACTCTATCCGCCATGCTCATTTTTCTGTCCCTGATGGTTAAAGATTGTACAGAACCGCCTAAAACACATACCTGACTACGTCGAAATAAACCTTTTTCCTACGCTTGATAAAGTCTATATACCATTCGCATACCGCAAACCTTGCTATTTTATACCACGAATACAGGCCAAAACCCAACAATTTGTCTACTACAATAACGGGTCGTGTTGCAGCGTCTCCCCGGATGGTTGTCACCATCCGCGCAAAAGTCGTTGCTGCAAGCGTCACGGGACACGCGCATCGCGGTTCAATAAGCCGACGTTGGCTTGCGTTCATTTATCAAACAACAATTGTACACCACGTTGACCATCCATGTGGTAGCGAGTTCGCCAGCAGCCTCAGTCATTGATATTATTCCCATTCCGCCCGCATTAACCGAGTCATAAGCATTGTAATACAATCGCGTGCATTGACGTCTTCGTATAATACATTATATACAGATTCGGCAATGGGCATTTCTATCTCGTGTTGGCGGGCGAGCTGCAACGCGCTTTTTACGGTGCGAATGCCTTCGGCCACCTTGGGCGAACTTTTCAAAATTGCATCCAATGTCATGTCTCGCGCAATGCAACGGCCAACCCGGTAATTGCGGGAATGTGTGCTCGCACAGGTAACCACAAGATCACCCAGCCCGCTCAGGCCCGCAAACGTAGCCGCTCCCGCGCCGCATGCCACGCCCAGCCGTATCATTTCAGCAAGCCCACGGGTTATCAAGGCGGCCTTGGCATTGTCACCCAGCCCCAGTCCTTCACAAGCGCCCGCCGCAATTGCAATGATATTTTTTAATGCGCCGCCCAACTCCACGCCGGTGACGTCGTGACTGGTATAGACACGAAAAGACGGCCCGCCGAACACGTGCTGTACCTGCAAACGCACCGCTTCATCCGCCGCCGCCGCCACAAGACAGGCGGGCAGTTCGCGGCCCACTTCTTCGGCATGGCTCGGGCCGGATAACACGGCTACGGGCGCTGCGGGCGTGATTTCGCCAAGGATTTCGCTCATGCGCAGCAGGGTTTCATTTTCAATGCCTTTTGTTGCACTTACCCGCACAACGTTGTTGCCAAACGGAAGCGTCGTTGCCACTTCCCGCAATGCGTGTGACGGTACGGCATAAACCGCCATTTCGACATCGTCGGCGCTTTCGCATGAAACGGAGACGCTATCGGGGAGCAGGACCCCGGGCAACAGCGTTTCGTTTTGTCGGGTCTGGTGCAATGCTGCGGCGCGCGCGGCGTTACGCACCCACAGGCACACCTCATGGTCGGCCAGTGCTAATAGTCGTGTCAGCGCGATGCCCCATGCGCCGCCGCCTAAAACTTGTATCTTCACAGCATGAGTCCTTTTTTAACAATGGGAGATCAGAGCGGGTATGTAACATACGTACAAACAGCAGGCGAGATAACCTGCCTCGATAACGTAGGCGCTACCGGCTGTGCTCGGCTTCCGCTTCCGTGCGTTGCTTCTTCACAAAATCAACCGTTTGTTGCAGTCCCGTCTCCAAAGACACCGTGGGCCGCCAGCCCAACACACGCGCGGCCCGTTCGCCGGTAATGTAGATGCCCTTGACTTCGCCGGGGCGCAACGGTTTTAACACGGGTTTCTTGGTAAAGTTCGTGAGCCGCTTGATTTGATCAAACAACTGTTGTACGGTCACGGCGTTACCCGAACCAAGGTTTAATGTTTCCTGAGCGCCTTTGCGCAAGGCCATCACATTT
>SKQZ01000412.1 GCA_007118765.1 Candidatus Hydrogenedentota bacterium | reverse complement strand
TTCCGAGCGTACATAAAAGATACCGTGTTCCGCACCCACCGCCGCCGC
Organism: Candidatus Hydrogenedentota bacterium; assembly: GCA_007118765.1. Lineage (GTDB taxonomy): Bacteria > Hydrogenedentota > Hydrogenedentia > Hydrogenedentales > CAITNO01 > SLFT01. Next base: position 8,153 of record SKQZ01000412.1, on the reverse strand, counting down.
GGCAATAAGCATGCCCTCAATAACCCGATACGCGAAAGACTCCAACAGCATACGGTCCATGAAGGCGCCCGGATCGCCTTCGTCGCCATTACAAATAATGTATTTGGGCTGCCCTTGTGTCTGTCGCACAATGCGCCATTTTTCGGCGGTGGAGAATCCGGCGCCGCCTCGTCCGCGCAGCCCGCTTTGTTCAATCACACTGATAATGGCGTCCCCGTCGGGCGGCATGTCCGGCGCTGTTTGCGCACGGTCAAGGGCGCGCCGCAATGCCGCGAAGCCGCCAAGCCGCAGATACTCCTCCAAATCGGCCGGGTTGGTCTCGCCCGAATGCTCCGTGGCGATGCGGCATTGTATGTCCAGAAAATGGGTGACATCAGGCTCGCGCGGCGCCACACGACGCACGGGCGCGTCGGTATCGCCTGCATACAGCTTTTCCAGACGCCGTTCCGCAGCAGCGCGTATACGGCCAAGCGTTCCCGGCGGGGGCACGTGCCGCAACAGAATATCGTTGACCACATCGGGCGTCACCTTCGTATAGGTGTACACTTCTTCGCCGGGTACGGTCACCTCAATCAGCGGCAGCAAATGGCACATGCCCACGCAGCTGACCGGCTTTATCAGCGCGGGCAATGCATACCGCGACAAGGCCGCGTCCACCACATCCCGAATACGGCCGTTCCCGCCGGCAACACAACAAGAATCAAGACAGATGCGAATTTCCGGCGGCGTATCCGGCAGCGGGCGGGCGCGTTTGGAGGCGTCGCCGCTGCCCCGGGCAATCTCGCGTTCAAAGGCTTCAATCATGTCCATCACCGTGTCAGGACGGATATGGCCGTAGGTGATGCCGTCTATTTGTACGGCGGGCGCAAGGGTGCAGCAGCCCAGGCACTGCACCTTCTGCACGGTGTACTGGCCCCGGGCATCCGTGTCAGCGCCGGGCGCGATATCAAGCGCTTCAAGCGACGCATCAAACACGCGCTCGGCATCCTTCAGATGACAGGCGGTGCCGTCGCACACGCAGATGGTGTGCTTGCCGCCCGGCGTGTCCCGAAACATGGAAAAGAAGGAGGCCACGCCGTCAAGATCGGCGGGGGTGATGTCGGTTGTCTTGGTGATGTGCTGCATCGCTTCCGGCGGCAACCATCGAAAGGCGCGCTGCACATCCTGCAGAATCGGCAACAGCGCTTCCCGGTCGCGCCCGTGCGCGGCAACAATACGATCAACTTCCCGCAGGTCTACTTCGCCACTCATCATGTCGCTCCCAGGCACAAAAGCGACGTTTCCGTGCGCACATATATCCGGCCGTCCATGAAGGCCGGCGTGGCAACAGTCCTTTCGCCGAAGTGGCGCGTTGCAACCTCTTTATATTCTTCGGCATCCTCAAAAATCAGTACCATGCCGTCCATATCCACGGCGTAAATGCGGTTGCCCACCAAAATGGGCGACGCATAAAACGGTTCGTCATGCTCGTGTACCCACGTCACTTCGCCGTCTTCGGGGCGCAGCCAGATGATTTCGCCACGCGACGTAAGCAGGTAAAAGAATGAGTCGGAGGCGAGCGGGCTGGACACATCCGGCAGCGATTCAAAAAACTGCCACAAGATTTCCGGCGCCTCTTCTGAATCGGGCGGCGGCAGGCGGATGGCCGTGGCGTCGGCATAATCGTTGGCCACGAAAAACAACCCCGCGCCATACGCCGGGCTGGGGCCGACCTCGCCCGCAAGACAATCCACCGACCATAACAACTCGCCCGTGCGCGGTTCGTATACGTCCATGTCGCGGGTGGACACCACCACCAACAGCGGTTTGTCCGGCATGCCCGCCAGAATGGGCGAAGCCCAGGAAATGCGTTCCCGTTCCTGTTTCCAAACTTCCGTGCCGTCGCGCAAATCAAAGGCGTACAAAGCGCCGTCCCGGCGTTGGTCGTACTGTACAATCAACAAATCTTCGTAGATGATGAGTGAAGAGGAATGCCCATAGTGATTGTCCGGCACCCCCAGGTGCGCCTCCCACAGAATGCCGCCGTCATGGTCCAGACAGGCCAGATGTCCCGTGCCAAAGATGGCGCACACCACATTGCCCTGTGCCGCCACGGTAGGAGCGGCATAGCCGGTGTCTTCGTTCACCTGCGGCGGCTCCACCGGCACGCGTGTGCCCACGGGCGTACGCCACAACAAGTCGCCCGTGTCCGCGTCAAACGCATATACTTCCCGTCTGTCGGCATCGGCGCCGCTCAGATACACACGGTCGCCCCATACTACGGGCGAATTAAACCCCGGCAAGGGCACGTCCGTTTCCCAGCGCACATTCTCTCCGGCATCCACATCCCAGTCGGTGGGCGCGGTGGTATGTCGCGCAACGCCATAGCCGCCGGGCCCGCGGAAGGACGGCCATTGCTCCAGCACTTCCTCCCAGGACGGCACCGCCAGCTCAAATGTTGCGGGTGCGGCGAGCGCCTCTTCTTCCGCGGCGACAATCTCCTCCTCTGTGGGCACCGGTATGTCCAGACTTGTGAAGACCGCGGCCAGCAGCGCGGCAAACAACCACAGCCCCCCCATAAACGTCAACAGCTCACGGGCACGGGCCTGGTCGGTCCAATAGTATTTTTCCGGCGGATCCGCCGTCGGCGCCGGAAGCCGCGGACGGCAGTTGGCCGCCACCCGCAGCGCAACCACGAACACCAGTCCCGCCACCAGCGCCAACAGCCCGCCCACGCGCAGCAGCCGCTGATTTGTGAAGAAAGTCGCCCGCGCCAGCAGGTCGAGGGTGCGAATGGCTTCGAGGGTTTCGGCGTCCGCCTCGGGCGAACCGGTCAGCTGTGAGCGCAACCGCGCCAGTTCGGGATGTTCCAACGGATCAATGCGGCTCACCTGCCAATAGTTTACAATCAACAAGGCCGACACAAGAAGGCAAAAGATGCCGGAAACCGTCGCAACCGCCACCGCACCGCGCAGTAATATGTCATTGGTCTTGAAACGTTTCTGTTCACTTTTGGGCATTGCGTTTTCCCATAACAGTCGTATCGGGAGATATGTTTCCAAACAGGGATATCGCGTATGTAACGCGCTTGAGGCGCGTTAGTATAACATACGATTATGGGAACGGCCTTCCCGTGCCGGAAAAACGCCGACAACCGCCGCCGGTAATGCGGCATCGCACACGGCGTCTTTGTGTGTCTGATGCGGGATTTTTTTTTGCATGGAACGGCAAAAACTGGTAGACTAATGGGCTCTCTGGAAGCAGGATGCGCGGAGAGGCAGGACGCATGTGCTATCTGTTGTTCGGCGTTTGTTTCCAGGGTGCTGGAACCACACGCGGGACAGGGGGGTGTTTTGTCCTGTTTTCATTTTACTGCGATAATGAACGGGCATTTCATAAGGAGTGTTAGCATGCCTACCTATTCATATCAATGCAAGCGGTGCGATCATACCCAGGACGTATTTCACAGCATGAGCGCCAACCCGCGCGTGAAATGCGAAGAATGCGGCGGCCCATGCTTGCGGCTGCTGGGCGCAGGCGCAGGCATTATTTTCAAAGGCAGCGGCTTTTACGAAACCGATTATAAAAGAAAAGGCAAGCCGCCCGCGTCTGACGCCAAGGAAACGGCTGCAAAATCGGAAACAAAATCGGAAAGCAAAAAGGAGTCAAAGGACAGCGCGTCCAAACCGGCGCCGACAGCGAAAGCCAGTTAGCGGCGCCATCCCTGCATCCCGGCGCCAATGGAAGGAGAACAACAATGGATACGGACACGATTCGGCAATTAAACGATCAACATGTTGTGAACACCTATGGTACGCGTAAACTGGCATTGGTGCGGGGCGAAGGCGCGAAACTCTGGGATGCGGAAGGACACGAGTATCTGGATTTCTTCGCCGGAATCGCCGTGTGCAACCTCGGACATTGTCATCCCACGGTGACCGAAGCCATTTGCGAGCAAGCGCGTACGCTGGTCCATGTGTCAAATCTGTATTACATTGAACAACAGGCGAAGCTCGCCGCGTTATTGTGCGAACACAGCTTTGCCGACAAATGGTTTTTCTGTAACGGCGGCGCCGAAGCCAATGAAGCCGCGTTAAAAATTGCCCGCCGCTATTGGGCGCAACAAGGCACACCCAAACCGGAAATCGTGGTGGCGGAGCAATCGTTCCACGGGCGCACCATGGCCACCGTCACCGCCACCGGCCAGCCCAAGTATCATCAGGGCTTCGAGCCGCTGCTGCCCGGATTCCACTATGTTAGCTACAACGATATTGACGCGCTCGCAGAGGCCATCACACCGCAAGTCGGACTGGTCATGCTGGAACCCATTCAAGGCGAAGGCGGCGTACGGGTGCCAACACCGGGTTATCTGCCTGCGGTCAGACAGCTTTGCGACGAAAAAGATGTGCTGTTGGCCTTTGATGAAGTGCAGACCGGACTGGGCCGCACGGGTTCTTTGTTTGCCTACCAGAACGAGGATGTCGTGCCCGACATCATCACACTGGCCAAGGGCCTAGGCAATGGCGTGCCCATCGGCGCGATGGGCTGCTCGGACAAAGTGGCCGAGGGTTTCGCGCCCGGCGCACATGCCTGTACTTTTGGCGGCAACCCGTTAAGCGCGGCAGCGGCGTTGGCCACCTTTGAAACGCTTATAACGCCCGGCTTCATTGAAGATGCGCGGGAAACAGGCTGTTACTTCATTGAGCAACTGCTCAACCTTTCCAAAGAGTTCGAGTGTATCTATGAGGTGCGCGGACGGGGCCTCATGATAGGCGTGGAATTTGATCGGGGCGTCACGCCGCTTGTGGAATGCATGTTGAATGCAGGCATCATTTGCGGGCCTGCGGGACCGATGGTGTTGCGTTTCCTGCCGCCGCTTATTGTGGACCGCGCGGCGGTGGACTGCGTAGTTGCCGCGTTGCTGGCATCCTTGGAGGAATTGGGATGGTAAAGGACTTTGTATCCCTTGCCGACTATGCGGGTGACGAATTGCTGGCCTTGCTCGCCCTTGCCGACGAATTGAAGGCGCTCCAGAAGGCCGACGAGCCGCACCGGCTGTTGGAAGGCAAAACATTGGCGCTCATCTTTGAGAAACCGAGCCTGCGCACACGGCTGACGTTTCAGGTGGGCATGTTTCAGCTGGGCGGATATTCCGTGCTGATGGATGCACGATTGGGCGAACGCGAAACCGTGTCCGACGTGGCGCACAACCTCGAGCGCTGGGTGGACGGCATCATGGCGCGTACCTTCAAGCATGAGCATGTGGTGCAGATGGCGGAATGCACGCATATCCCGGTGATCAATGCGCTGACCGACATGCTGCATCCCTGCCAGATATTGGCGGACGTTCAGACCTTGCGCGAACACAAAGGACATGACCTGAGCCGTCTCAAAGTGGCATTCGTCGGCGACGGCAACAACGTGTTCCACTCATGGGCCCATTTCGCCGCCCGCGTGCCGTTGAATCTTACATTGGTGTGCCCGGAAGGATATGCGGGCAACCCGGAACTCGTTGAGCGGGCACGCAGTGAAATGCAGGGCACGTTTGAAATTACCCATGATTGCGAAACAGGGTTGCGCGACGCCGATGCCGTGTATACCGATGTCTGGGCCAGCATGGGCCAGGAAGCCGAGACGGCGGAACGACAACAGATTTTTGCGCCCTATCAAGTGAACGACCGGCTCATGGCGCTGGCCAAACCGGACGCAATTTTTATGCATTGCCTGCCCGCACACCGCGGCCAGGAGGTATCGGCAGATGTCATTGACGGGCCTTGTTCCGTATGTTTTGATCAAGCAGAAAATCGGTTGCACGCGCAAAAGGCGGTATTGGCCACACTGTTGGGCGATGTCTAGCGCGTAAGAATGCGCGGCAGTTTATGTATCCGCAACAACCATAAAACCATGGCGACGGGACATCCCGCACCAGCAATGAAAGAGGACTATCATGAGCGACGTCAAAAAAATCGTGCTCGCCTATTCCGGCGGCCTTGACACTTCCATCATCCTGAAATGGCTCCAAGAAACGTATCAAGCCGAGATCATCGCCTATATCGCGGATGTGGGTCAGGGCGAAGAAACCGAACCGGCACGGCAAAAGGCGGTTGACACCGGCGCAAGCGCCGTGGTGGTAAAGGATTTGCGGGACGCCTTCGTGCGCGACTTTGTATTTCCCGCCATGCGCGCCAATGCCGTTTACGAAGGATGCTATCTGCTGGGTACCAGCGTGGCGCGACCGGTAATTGCCAAGGCGCAAATTGATGTGTTGCGTGAATACGGCGCGGACGCCGTCGCACATGGCGCCACCGGCAAAGGAAACGATCAGGTGCGCTTTGAACTCACCTGCATGGCGCTTGAACCGAACGTGCGCATTATTGCGCCGTGGCGCGACCCGCAGTGGACGTTGAACAGCCGCGAAAAGATGATCGCCTATGCCGAACAACACAACATCCCCGTACCGGCCAGCAAAGAAAAGCCCTACTCCTGCGACCGCAACCTGCTGCATATTTCGTTTGAAGGGGGCAACCTGGAAGACCCGTGGAACGAGCCCCTTGATGACACCTATCTGCTGACCGTACCCGCCACAGAAGCGCCGGACACGCCCACCTACGTGGAAGTCGAATTTGAGGCGGGCACGCCTGTCGCAGTAGACGGCGAGCGCCTTGATCCCGTGCCCCTGCTGGAGAAACTGAATGCCGTGGCCGGCGCCAACGGCGTGGGACGCGTGGACCTTGTCGAAAACCGTTTCGTCGGCATGAAATCACGCGGCGTATACGAAACGCCCGGCGGCACCGTCCTTTACGCAGCCCACCGCGCCGTGGAAACATTGACCATGGACCGCGAGGTCATGTTGCAGCGCGACATGCTCGCGCCAAAAATTGCACAACTCATCTACAACGGATTTTGGTATGCGCCGGAAATGGAGGCGCTTATGGCCTTTGTGGACAAGAGCCAGGAAGACGTCACCGGCGTCGCGCGGCTGCGCCTCTACAAGGGCAGCTGCGACGTGGTGGGACGCCGCGCAGAAAAAACCTTGTATGACCCGAAGATAGCCACGTTTGAGGAAGACGAAGGCGCATACGAACAGAGCGACGCCACCGGCTTTATCCGGCTCAATGCACTGCGCCTGCGCGCACGGAACAACGCGGGATTCTTCAAGGGATAACCCCCGGACGCCGTCCAAATGGCTTAGGCCCGCACTTTTTCCGCGTCGCCCAACAGACAGCCCACCCGCATCATGAACTGCCCCTTCCCGAGGGGCAGACCAAACAGACGGGTTTCCATGATCTCAATGGGATAGCCGCACCATGCCGTGGTATCTATGTACGCAAACTTTGACATGGCCCCGCCCTTGCTTTTGAGGGCGCCAGACTGAATTACCGGGATACCCATCTCGTCTATGCGTTTCATGCAGCCCTCGTAATTGCGCACCTCAATGCCAAGATGATGCAGCCCCTCCCCTTGTGTTCGCAGGTGTTCGGAATAGATGTTGGCATCACCGCCCTTGGGCTCGATGATTTCGATCATCAGCCGCCCGGAATACCCGAATATCATGTCAACATCCGCTTCAATCTCCGCGCCATGATAGATGGTTTTCATGTCCGCCACAACACCGCGATACCACGGTGTGATGCCCATGAACTCCGTGTAAAAGGGCAGCGCCTTTTCAATGTTGTTTACAACAATGCCCAGCTGATAGACCCGCGGCAGTCCAAGCGCCTTAATTGTTTCGCTAACAGCATGTTCGTTCATGTGTCGTCTCCCGTGTTGTGTGTTTCACAAGTCGTATGGATGCGCTATGTGGTCGGACAGGCTGCTCTCTTCTTTGACCGTGTGCGGACGTCATCCGTTTCGCCATGCGGAAAAGCAGATTGACACTGTGCGGCCATTGTGCCATAATAAGTACCCATCAATCAATTGATGGACTCAACCCGATACGTTAAGGTGTCACTTGAGGAAGGGCGCGTGAATGGTTGTGAAAGCGCAAAATAAAAACGTAGACAGTACAACACGTATTCTGGACGCGGCCACGCGGTTATTCGCCGAGAAGGGCTTTCACGGCGTTACGACACGCCAGATTGCCGCCGCCGCAGACCTCAATATCGCCACGGTTCATCATCATTTGGGTTCAAAAAGCGATGTCTATATGGCTGTGCTGCGCCGCTTTTACGGCG